>NZ_BAAJXA010000010.1:0-261614 GCF_057537855.1 Streptomyces diversicolor | reverse complement strand
TTTGGGGCGCTGTTGCCCGCGTCGGTTCGGGGCGTTGTTGTCGGCGTTACGACTGGTCGCCTGTTGTCAGGTGGGCTGTGGCGAGGATGGTGCCGTCGGGGGTGGTCAGTCTGGCTGCTGAGAGTTTGGCGGTGTCGGCCATGGCCGGGCTGCCCCAGTAGCCGGTTCCGTCGTGCCGCAGCGCGAACGTGCCCACGCGCACCGTGCTGCCGTCCTTGTGCACCAGCAGACAGGTCACCTTGCCGTCCCGCGGAGCACCCGTGTCGGCCAGGTCGACGGCCATGTAGATCCAGCCCGGCTTGCCCGGGTGGACGTAGATCTCGCCGACCGTCCTCCCGGGGCTGGTGGCCGAGGCCAGGTCTCCGGCGAGCATGCCCCCGTTGGTCCCGGCCGTGGAGGAGGGGCCGGCCACGACGTCCTCGATCGCCGTGCCGATCGCCCAGCCGCCGAATCCGACGGCCAGGACGAGGGTGGCAGCGGCCGCGGCGAGCCGCACCCGGATCCGCCTGCGGCGGCTCGGGTACGCGGCGGCGGCCCGCGTCGGGGGACGCCGCTCCCGCGCCGCCGCGGTCAGCCTGCGCGCCACCCGCTCCTCGAAGCCCACCGGCGGCTCGCTGCCCGGGAGCAGCCCGATGAGCCGGTCGCTCACCGAGGTCAGTTCCTCGATGTACTTCCGGCACTCCGCACACCGGTCCAGATGGGCGACCGCCTCCGCCCGTTCCCGGCCGGGCAGGACGCCCAGAGCCAGTTCGGCGCCGATCTCCCGCAGCGTCCGGCAGGTCACGTCACTGGCCATCGTCGCCTCGCTTCGAGGATGCGAGTGAGGTCCGCAGCTTGCCCATCGCCGTCCTGATGCGCGTCTTGGCGGTACCCAGCGGGATCCTCTCCCAGTCGGCGATCTGCTGGGCCGTCATTCCGTAGATGCCGGCCATCACGAGAGCGCGGCCCTGCTCCCGCGGTAGCTCGGCCACCGCGGCCCGCAGCCGGGTCGACGCCTCGTCGGCCAGCGCGTACTGCTCCGGAGTCTCGCTGACGGCACCGAGGACCGTGTCCAGGTCCTCGGGCGCCACCGGCTCCGGCCGCCGCGTCCGGATGGCGTCGATGGCCAGGTTGCGGGCGATCGTGGTCAGCCAGGTCGACACGGAGCCGCGGCGCGCGTCGTAGACCTGGGCATGACGCCACGCACGCTCGAACGTCTGCTGGGCGACGTCCTCGGCGAGCTGCGGGTCCCCGGTGACGGCGACGGCGACACCGAAGACCGTGTGCTGGAACCTGCGTACGAAGGTGACGGCCAACTCCGGGTCACCCGTGGCCAGCCCGGACAGCAGAGCCTCGTCCGGGAGGCGTCCCGCAGAGAACCGGAATCTCTGCATATCCCTACATACGGTGCGCCCTCGGTGAGAGATTGCTCGGCCACCACGGAAGATCACATTCCTCGTCTCCCTCCGTGACTACGACGGACGGGTGCGGTGCAGCGCGATCATGGTCACGTCGTCGCTCAGGCCCCGGCCCACATACCGCCGCAGGTCGCTGTGGACGGCGTCGAGCAGAGCCGCGGGTTCCAGCCCGGCCCAGCCGGGAAGCCGGTGTGCGAGCGGGTAGAAGTCACCGGCCCGGTTGCGGGCCTCGACGACGCCGTCCGTGTACAGCAGCAGGGTGGCGCCGGGCGGGAAGTCCACGGTCTGCACGGGCGGCTGCGCGCGGTCCAGATCGCCCAGCCCTAGCGGCGGCGCACAGGACACGGGGTCCAGCACGGTGACCTGTCCGCGGTCGATGAGCAGCGGCGGCGGATGCCCGAAGTTGATCATGAAAGTGGGTCCGTCGCCCTTCTCCGGCACCTCAAGCACCATGGCGGTGACGAACTCCTCCAGGGCGAGGGACGTGCTCGTGGTGTCCTGCTGCGCCGCCGTGGCATCGCGCAGGTCCTCCCTGAAGTCCTCTTCGAGATCGGTGACCATGGCGTTGAGCGGTCCGCGCTGGCGTACGGAGCGGCGGAACGCGCTCAGCACGTAGCTTGCGGTCTCCACCGCCGCGAGGCCCTTGCCGTGCGCGTCGCCGATCAGGATGCGCACCCTGCCGCCGACGTCGGCGACCGCGTACAGGTCCCCGCCGACGGCGGCGTCCTCGTTGGCCGCCAGATAGACCGAGGCGAGGGTCAGGTCGCCGATGCTGGGCGGCAGGGGTTTGAGCAGGACCCGCTGGGTCACCTCGGCGACCGCGCGGGTGCGGGCCAGTTCGTCCTCGCGGTGCTCGCGGATCCAGCTGGCGCCCACGGCGCCCATGCAGATCAGCGTCAGCGCGCTGAGCTGCACCCAGAAGTTCGCCGTGCCGAGCGCCAGGTTCCCGGCCGCCGCCAGCACCACGCAGGGAAGGGTGATCGCGATGACGGCGACCACGCCGAGCGGTGTGCAGAACACCGCGGCCAGCGCGGGCGCCCCCACCATCAGGGAACCGAGCCTGATGGACCGGCTCAGCGCCTGGTCCACCGCCAGGAGTGCGACGGGCATGGACATCAGCCCCGCGGTGATGAGCCGCGGGTGCTCCCACATCGAGGCCACCGGCCCCGGCCCACGCCTGCGACCGTCCAACACCATCACCTCCCGGGTGTCACTCCCGGTCGCTCCCATACTGACGCCCCACCCCACCCCCAGGCACCCCGACAGGATGGCAAGAGGGCCCCGAAGGGGCGCGGGGAACGGCGCGCCCAGCCACAAACCACCCGCACCTGGCCACCTGCGTGTCATTCCATGGCGGGCGGTCGGCCCGGGCTGGGTGGCATGGTTGCTGGTGGCAGCGCCCGAAGGGGCGCGGGGAACGGCGCGCCCAGCCACAGACCACCCGCACGAGGCAGACGGCGTGTCATCCCGTGGCGGGCGGTCGGCCCGGGCCGGGTGGCATGGTTGCTGGTGGCAGTGCCCGAAGGGGCGCGGGGAGCGGCGCGCCCAGCCACAGACCACCCGCACAAGGCAGACGGCGTGACATCCCACGGCGGACGCCCACCCGGCCCGAGCAGCGCAGCGAAGGAGTCGAAATGACCACACCGCGAGACCTAGTGATCGTCGCGCTGGCCCCCGCCGACCGCTCCGTCGGCCAGGGCGACCTCTCGCTGGCCCTTGCGGGGGCCGAGCTGATCGACCTCCTGAGGGCCGAGGCCATCGGCCTGGACGGCGACCGCATCGTGCCGGGCCTGCCGCTGGGCATGGGCGACCCGCTGCTGGACGAGGCGGTGTCGGCGCTCGTCCGTGAGCGGCCGTACGAGTCCGTGGAGGACTGGCTGTGGCGCCGGGGCCGTGACCTGGCCGCGGCCTACCTGAACGTTTTGGAGGCGGCGGGCGAGGGCGGCGGCCGGGGGCGCGGCCGTCGCCTCTCCCTGCGTACGGACCGGACACGGCTCGGCGACACGGCCGAACGCGGACGCGCCGCGGAACGCTGGACCGCGGCCGAACCCGTGCTGGCCGCGCTGGGCGCCGCCGTGGGGCTGCGGGAGCAGCCGGCCGGCGGCCCCGCGGGGCTTCCCGACGCGGTCGTGGCCGTCCTGGCCGCCGTGAACGACGCGGTGGTGGAGCTGGAGGCGGTGCGGCAGCGGCGCAGCATCGAGGCGGCGGCCTTCGACAACATCTGGCGCGCTCCCTGACCTTTGGACGAGGGCGTTCCCACGCGCACGTCCGAATGAGCGCGTCGAAGCTCGTGGTGGTCTGGGTCACCGTCCTGTGGGGTGAAGCAGTCTGGCCACGGAGAGGGGCGCTTGTTCGTTGTCGCGGGTTTCCTCGGCGAGCAAGGACATCCGTACGGTGGGTCGGTCTCCGTCAGCGGTGATCACGGTCAAGTCGGCGCGCAGCCCCGGGGCGAGGGCGCCCCGGTCGGTGAGTCCCGCGGTGCGGGCGGCGCCTGAGGTGATGAGTGCTACGGCGGTGTGCAGCGGGACCACCCCGCGCTCGGCCAGTTTCAGGGCGGCGGCCAGCAGGGTGGTGGGCATGTAGTCGCTGGACAGGTTGTCGACCAGTCCTTCGGTGATCAGTGTTTCAGCGCTGACGTTGCCGCTGTGGGAGCCGCCGCGCAGCACGTTGGGGGCGCCGGCGACGACCGGCATGCCGGCGTCCCGTGCGGCGCGGGCGGCCTCCCGGGTGGTGGGAAACTCGGCGACGGCGGCGCCTGCGGCCCGTACCTCGGCGAGTTGTTCAGCGTTTTCCACGTCGTGGGCGAGCAGCCGGATCCGAGCCGCGTGTGCTTCCTGCCCGAGGTGGGCGAGGGTGCGGGCGCGCTGCGGGATGCCGCCGGTGCGTTCTTCGATGAGGCGGTGTATGAGCCGGTCGGCGTCCTGGGCGGACAAGTGCTGCTGCCGCTGGACGGTCGCCCGGTACGTCTCCAGGTTCCGGTACTGGCCCTGGCCGGGCGTGTGGTCCTCGTAGGAGACCAGCGGCGGCACGTCGGTGTGCGGCTGCGCCGCGAGAACACCCTTGAGTGCGGTCAGTGCGTCGGCGTCGCGGGCGTCGAGGCGGTGCAGCACCCGGTGGTCGACCAAACCGACGCCGGCCGCGGCCCGTTCGCGCACGGCGGCGGCGAGCGCCAGCGAACGCTCGATGGTGCGGTCCTTGAAGGCGTCGGTCTGGTAGCCGACCGCGTGGTGCACGGTGGTGACTCCGGCGGCCCGAACCCGTCCCTCGACGCTCAAGACGGCGAAGTCCGGCTCGAACTCCACGGCCGGACGGGGGCGTTGCTCCTTCTCCAGCGCATCGCTGTGGGTATCGACAACGCCCGGCAACAGCAGCGCGCCGCCGAGGTCGAGGGCACCGGCCGGCACCGCACCTGGGATGACGGGGGCAACCTCGGCGATCCTGCCGTCCTCGACCACAACAAGGGCGTCGTCGAGGGTGCGATCGGCCAGGACGGCGCGGGCGTGGGCGAACACGTAACGGATCATCGGGCTCTGTCTTCCTTCAGGGGCCGCCCTTGTCCGCTGGGCAGGACGGTGGCGTATGTGTTTCACGGCTGCTCGGCTACGGCAGCCTGGCGCAGTGCGGCAGCGGCGGCCTCCCAGACGTCGGCCCGCTCGATGCCGCGGGGGCGCCGAGTTGCCCCTACCGCACCAGCGCTCCGCTGCGTGAAAGTGAACAAAGGGAATACTCGTCATGTCTTTCCCGCCGTTTTCCGTCGGCGTCGAGTGGACGGCGCGGCCTGACAGGGGACGGTGACGCCGCGACAGCGCAGGCCAAGCCGGTGAAACGACCTGGCCAAAGCTGTAGTAACAGGTTGTTCACCTGATGGTTCAAGTTTGTTGGATGACGCGGCTGCATCACCATTTGTAACGTCAGGGCCGTGACTACCACGACTGTTGTGCCCCCGGATGAGAGACCAAGGCGTCCGCGGTTGCGCGAGGCCAGGGTGACCGCGGCGTTGCTGGGGCCGGCCTTTGTTTTCCTGGTCGGGTTCGTCGTGCTGCCCGTCCTGGCCGTGGGCGTGCTGGCGCTGCTGAACTTCGATCCGCTCAGCCAGGAGACGAGCTTCGCCGGTCTGGACAACTGGCGTCGCATCCTGGCCAGCCGGGAGTTGTGGCAGGCGACCGGGAACACGCTCCTCTACACCGCTCTGACCGTGCCCGTCGAGGTCGGGGGCGGCCTGCTGATCGCGCTCGCCATCCGGGCCGCCGGCCGCGGCGCGGGACTGTGGCGGACCGCCTATTTCGCGCCGACGGCGGCCACGCTGGCCGCGATGTCCGTGGTCTGGCGGTGGCTCTTCTACCCACACGCGGGTGTTTTCGACCAGACGCTGGGCCGGCTCGTCGGGCAGGACGGCTGGCTGGGGTCGACGACGCTGGCGCTGCCCGCGGTCGCGATCGTCGGCAGCTGGGCGGGGATCGGGTCGTGTGTGGTGATGTTCCTTGCCGGCCTGTCGAACGTGCCCGCCCACCTGGAGGACGCCGCCCGGATGGACCGGGCCGGTGCCTGGCACCGGTTCTGGTCGGTGATCTGGCCCGCGATCGGGCCGGCCACGACGTTCGCGCTGGTCATCACCACGCGTGACTCGCTGCGCGTGTACGACCAGGTCCGGGTGATGACCGAGGGCGGGCCGCAGCAGAGCACCAGCACACTCTCGTTCCTCGCGTGGCAGCGCGGAGTGAGCTATCTCGACATCGGCGGCGGTTCCGTGATCAACGCGGTACTGCTGGTACTGGTCCTGATCACGGTGGCGGTGCAGTTGCGCCTCGGCGGGCGCCGCTGGGACAAGGACGGCAGCCGATGAGCACGATGACGGTGACCGAAGCGCGCCCACGACTCGCCCCCCGCAGGGCCGGCGACAGACGCGGCAGGTGGGTTCGCTGGAGCCTGCGTGCCGGGCTCGCCGCGGGTGCGGTGTTCATGCTCACCCCTTTCCTGCTCATGGCCCTGGCCGCGATCACTCCGGACCGTCGGCTCAAGCCCGGTTCGGTGAGCCTGTCGGGCTTCACACTGGCCAACTTCCGGCAAGCCTGGCAGGACGTCGACTGGCCCGGCCTGTATCTGCACACGGTCGTGGTCGTCGCCGTGGTGTTCGCCGCTCAGGTGCTGACCTCACTGCCGGCCGGCTACGCGCTGGCCCGGCTGAGGTTCCGCAACCGCAAGCTGTCCTTCTGGACGGTCATGCTCTGCCTGGCGATACCACCGCAGGTGACCGGAATCCCGGTCTTCTACGCCCTGTCCAAGGTGAACCTGCTGGACAGCTACACCGCACTGGTACTGCCCAGCGTCGGCAGCGCGTTCGGAATCTTCCTGTTCCGCCAGTTCGTGCTCTCCCTGCCGCAGAGCGTCTTCGACGCAGCCCGGCTGGACAGGGTCGGCCCCGTCGCGATGGTGTGGCGCATCGTGCTGCCCAACGTCAGGCCGGCACTCGCGGCCTTCGCCGTGTTCACCGTCGTCGGGCACTGGAACGATCTGTACTGGCCCTCGATGCTGTTGCGCTCGGATCACGTGGCCACGGTGCCGTACGGCATCGCACGCTACGCCGCACCGGACAGCCTCAGCACATACGGCACCCAGATGGCCGCGGCGACGCTGGCCACGCTGCCGCTCCTGCTCTTCTTCCTCCTCGTCCAGCGCCAGTTGGTGCGCGGCATCGCGCTGACCAACGGCGGCGAATGAGCCCGCGCCCCTCCCACTTGAAACGGAATACCGATGAACGTCACGCTCACCCGGCGGCACGCCCTGATGGGGGCGCTAGCCGTCGCCGCGGCGGGCACGGCCACCGCCTGCGGCAGCAGCAGCGGTGCCGGCCACACCGACGCCAAGACGATCAACCTGCTCACCTCTTCCGATCCCAAGATCGTGAACAACGTCAAGCGCGTTCTCGGCCCGGAGTTCACCCGCCGCACCGGTATCACAGTGAAGATCGAGCAGGCCGGGCCGGCGTGGACCGAGGTCGATACCCGTCTGCAGGCCGATCTCACAGCGGGCCACCGGCCGGATGTCGCGCTCGTCGGCATCAACTCGGTGCGCACCTATGCGGACAGCAAGCTCGCGCAGCCCATGGACACGCTCATGGCGCAGGCGAAGTTCGATGCCTCGCAGTACTCGTCCTCCTTGCTGAACGTCGGCAGGTTCGGTGACCGGACGATGGGCCTGCCCTATTCCGTCAGCACGCTCGTGCTGTACCTCAACGTGGACGTGCTGCGCAAAGCCGGCCTCGACCCGGACCGGGCACCGGCCACGTTCAGCGAGATGAAGACATACGCGACCAAGATCGTCAGCAGCAAGGCCGCCCGTTACGGAGTCGCCTGGGCCTACAGCACCGATTCGAACTGGGCCCTTCAGGCCATGCTCGATTCCGCGGGCGGTTCGATGATGGATCCGGCCGAGAAACATGTGACGGTCAATCAGCGACCCATGGTGCGACTGCTGCAGTACTGGCGGGATCTCGTCCGGGACGGCACCAGCACCGTCACCACGTCGGCCGATCTGACGGCGGCCTTCCTCCGCGGTGACCTCGGCATGATGCTGCAGAGCTCATCGCAGAGCACCGCCGTCGCCGCCGGTGCGTCGTTCCCCCTCCGCACAGACGTCCTGCCCGTGCCCGACGGCGGCCGCCGCCGCACGCCGCCCGGCGGTGGAGCCGCGGTGATCTTCGCCAGAGACGAGAAGGTGCAGCGCTCGGCGTGGAAGGTGGTCCAGGAGCTGATCGGGCCCGCCGGACAGACCCAACTGGTGAAGGCGTCCGGCTACACGTCGGTCAACCAGCGGGCTCTCACCGATCCGCGATATCTGGGAGACCTGTTGCGCAAGGAGCCGCTGCGCGCCCCGGGTGTCGCCGAGATCAAGACGCTGGTGCCCTGGTACCAGTTTCCCGGCGCGCACGCGGTCGAGGCGCAGAAGCAGCTCCAGAACGCGGTCGTCGCGGCGATGAGCGGTACGGAGCCAGTCCAGCGGGCGCTGGATGCCGCGGCCCAGTCCATCTCCGGTCTCCTGGTGCGGTGAGGCGGGTGCTCATGACCACGACCACAGCGCGCGGCGAGCAAGCCGGACAAGCGTCCCCCAGCCGGTCGGTCGGCGTCGAGACGATCACCAAGGTCTACTCCGACGGCAAGCGCGCCCTCGACGGCGTGGATCTGGCCGTCGAGCCGGGCACATTCGTCGTCCTGCTCGGCCCGTCGGGGTGCGGCAAGACCACGCTGCTGCGCTGCATCGCCGGCCTGGAGCGGATCTCCGCGGGCCGGGTGGTGATCGGCGACGAGGACGTGACCCACCGGGAACCAGGGGAACGGGGCGTCGCGATGGTCTTCCAGAACTACGCCCTCTATCCCACCAAAACCGTGCTGGAGAACATCGAATACCCCTTGCGCATGGCCAAGGCACCCCGCCAGGACCGCCGCCGGCGGGCACGCGACATGGCAGACCTGCTCCACCTCGGACCGGTCACAGGATCACGGCCCGCCCAACTCTCCGGTGGCCAGCGCCAGCGCGTCGGCATCGGCCGCGCACTGGTACGCGAACCCGACGTGCTCCTGATGGACGAACCACTGTCCAACCTCGACGCCGAGTTGCGCGGTGAACTCCGAGCCGAAATCCGCCGCCTGCAGCGGCGCAGCGGTACGACCACGTTCTACGTCACACACGACCAGGCCGAAGCCCTCGCCCTCGCGGACCGGCTGGTGGTGATGCGCGACGGACGGATCGAACAGGACGGCCCGCCCGAGCAGGTCTACCAGCAGCCCGCCACCCGGTTCGTCGCCTCCTTCCTCGGCGGCATGAACATGCTCGACCTGGCAGGGTCACAAGTCGCCCTGCTCGCGCCACTGCTCGCCACCCTCGCCGAGGACCGGATCGGCTGGCTCGGAGTCAGGCCCGAAGACCTTCGGCTCGTCGCCGGCCCCGAGGACGCCACCAGCGCGGAACTCGTGCTGCACGGCACGGTCGAGGAACAGGAACTACTGGGCCGTGAACGGCTCGTGCACTTTCGTACGGGCGGTGACCAGCGCGCCCGGGTGCGGATCCATGCCGACCAGACGGTGCCCGCCGACATCACGGTCATCGCAAACTTGGCGGACATCCATCTCTTCGACACCGCAGGCCGCAGGCTCCACGCCACCCTGCCGCTGTCGAGCGGATCACGATAGGAGAGTTATCGATGCCGAACGGGGCCGTGCCGAACTATCTCGCGCTGGCCGACTTGCTTGAGACCTCGATCGCCACGATGAAAGGCGGTGACCGGCTCCCGAGCGAGAACGAACTTGCCACGCAGCACGGGGTGAGCCGGGTGACCACCCGCGCGGCTCTCCAGGAACTGGAACGCCGGCACCTGGTGCGACGCAGCAAGGGCTCCGGCACATTCGTCGCCCTGCGACTGGTGTTCACCATCAGGCCCGACCTGCCACCGAGCTGGAGCCAGACGGTGCGCCGCGCGGGTGGCGAGCCGGCCGTGAAGTCGGTGGACGCCGTCCTCACGCAGCCCGATCCGGAAACCCGAGAGCGGCTCGAACTGGGCCCCAGGGACCAGGTCGTCCGGCTGCGCCGCATCGGCCTGGTCAACGGCCTGGTCGCGAACACCGCGCTGACCTGCCTGCCGGCCGATCTCGCACCGGGCTTCCGTGACCTCCTCGCCACCGGTGGCTCGCTGCACACCATCCTGACCAGCCTCGGCCACCACCCCCAGCGTGAGTGGACGCGCGTCGACATGCAGGTCCCGAGCGAGGAGATCGCGGCTGACCTCGAACTGGAGGGCCGGCCCCGGGTCTGGGGATTGACCAGTTTGGTCGTCGACGGGCGCGACGGCCGTCCCCTGGAGTTCGGCCGCGGCTGGCACAGGCCGGACGTGTTCGACATGCGCATGGAGTACCAGAGCAAGCGCCGCACTCAGCGTGCGGGCGCACCAGAAGCAAGGAGCTGACATGGAAACCACCCGCCCGGCGGCAGGCCACAGTGCCCCACCCGCGCTCGACACCCACGCGCTGCATGACGGGCTGCGGGAGGCCGCCGAACGCATGAGCCTGACCACGGCCGAGCTGGAGCCCCCCGCGGTACAGCAGAGGGTGCTTGCGGAGTTGACGCAGGCGGTGCCCGCACTGGCCGACCTCACCCGACAGGCCGGCGAACACCTCGACGAGTACGGCGCGGTCCGCTTCACCGGACTGCCCGTGGCCTGCGACGTCGCGCTGATCGGCCTGCTCGCGGCGTTCGGGCGGCCGACGAGCAGGGGAAACGGCGCTCCCGCCGAGCGCCTGATCTACGAGGTCGCACCCGACGACGACGCCACCGGTCCGACGAACCTGTCCAAAGGGCGCGCCGCCCAGAAGCCGCACACCGACTCGCCCGTCCAGCAGCGACCCCACGAGTTCCTGGCACTGGCGTGCGTGACCGGCGATCCCGCCGGCGGCGGACTGTCCACTGTGGTCCGGGCCGGCGACGTGGCAGCCGCTCTCGACGAACGCGACGGAGGCGCGACGACGGCACTGCTGCGAGAGGAGATCTTTCCCTTCCTGGACACACCGCTGGGCCTGGACGAACCGCCGGTGATCGCGCCCGTCCTGCGGCTGACCCCACAGGGGCGATGGCGGGTGCGGTTCCGGCACGACGCGCTCGTCGCGGGCTTCCAGCGGCATCCCGACGCCACCAGCGCCGCACATCGCGAGGCTGTGGACGCGTTCACCGCCTTGGCCACCGACCCCGCATTGACCGCGACCTTCCAGTTGGCCCCCGGTGACATGGTGCTCATCGACAACACCCGTGTGATGCACGGTCGCACCGAAATCACCGGCACCGCGGAGCGACGACTGAAGCGGATCAAGCTGTTCGGCGAGGAACGTGCCGGGTGACAGCGGCGGCACGTGACTGCCCATCCACCGCTGCGGGGCGACCGGCCTGGACAGGCACACCCACCGTCTCGTCGAGCACGGCCGCGGCCGGCACGGCCCGGACGTGTTCGGCAAGCGCATGAAGTACCCCACCGAGCGCCGCACTCAGCGTGCGGGCGCACCACAAGCAAGGAGCTGACATGGAAACCACCCCGATGAGCGGTGTGACGGCGACAGGCGAACCCCTACACCTCGCCGGTGCGCTTGAGCTCGCCGCGCGGTTCGATCTGCCTCCCGTGCGGCCCGAGAACAGGGTGCCGACGTCCTGCATGCCCGGGGTCGGCCGACTGCTGGCGACGCTCGCCGCAAGTACCAGCGTGCGACCTGACGCCGTGGTCCTGGAACTCGGTACAGGCGCGGGCGTCGGCACGGCCTGGCTCACGCACGGTCTGGCTCCGGGCGCGCGACTGATCACGGTCGAGGCCGACGCCGAGCGGGCCGCCGCGGTCGGGGAGCTGTTCGCCGCAGAGCCCCGGGTGAGCGTGGTCCACAGCGACTGGCACTCGGTCGAACCCCCGCGTGGCGGTGCGTGCCTGCTGTTCGCCGACGCCGGGCTGCGCCGCGAGATCCACCCGCCGGCCTGGGACGCGATCGTCGACCTGCTCGACATCGGTGGGCTGCTCGTCTTCGACGACCTCACTCCGCCCGGCGGTCCGACGCTGTTGGACAACGAAGAGGACAAGCGGCGGTTCGTCTTCGGACATCCACGGCTGCGGGGCGTCGAAGTAGTGGACATCTCCGGGGAGTCGAGCGTCCTGGTGGCCGCGCGCCATGCATGAGTTCGGCGCCTCGGACCTGCCGAGCGCTCCGTTCGAGCCTTGGCCGGCCGCACATCTGCACGTCGAGTGGGGCAGCCAAGCCGCCCAGCTCGCGGCCGACCGCGGCGACGCCGTCGTGGTCGTCGACACGCTCACCTTCTCCACCACGGTGACCATGGCGGTCAGCCGGGGCGCGGCCGTGCTGGCCCTGACCCGCGCCGAAGTGGCGCGGCTGGGCGGCCCGGACGGGGTCGCGCAGACCTACCAGGTGGCGCCGCCGGCGCTCACCCAGGGCGGGACGGACGCGAAGCTCACGCTGTCTCCCAGCAGTGTCGGCAGCATCGCCCCTGGCGACCGGGTCGCGCTGACCTCGATCAACGGCGCCGACATCGTCCGCAGCGCCCGGCACGCCGCGGTGCTGCTTGCCGGATGCCTGCGAAACCGGTCGGCGGTCGCCCGCTGGTGTGCCGGCGCCTTGACCGACGGCGTGATCCCCCGGGTGACGGTCATCGCGGCCGCCTCACGCTGGTCCTCGATGCTCACTGTCCCCGAGGGGATGCGCCCGTCGGTCGAGGACTGGCTCGGTGCCGGCGCGATCGCGGCCGCGGCGGAGGCACTCGGTGTAAGCCTGTCCACTGAGGCCAAGGCCGCCGCGTCGACCTACGCCGTCGCCGAGCGCGACGGCCTGGACCGGTGGCTACGCGGTTCGACCACCGGGCGCGAGATGATCCAGAAGAACTTCGCGCCCGATATCGACGAAGCGGCCGGCCTCGACCTCGACGACACGGTGCCACGACTCGACGGGCGGGGATTCTTCGTCACCTCCGACCACCCGTGACCAGCCTCGACCGTCGATGACCGTCGAGCACGCCAGGGACTAGGAGGCCCCGCGACCTCAGCGCCGAGGACCTGCCGAGCCGGGTGTACAAGCCTCTCGCCGAGGCCGCCCGCCGCCCAAGGCTTGGGCGGCGGGCGAGCGGCTGCCCGTGACGGAAGACGAGGAGCCGCGCGCACCATCACCCCGCGGGGTCCTGGTCAGGGCCCTGCGCGGGCAGCCCGTGACGCCGTGACGTCACGGCGAACGAGACGTCAGGCCGACGGCATCGCCGTCACGCACCTGCGGCCGGCCTGAGCCACGCGGCCCCAGGCCGCCACCGCCGCGGGGCCCGCAGGTAGTCAGGGGCCCGCACGGTGATCCGGCGCCCGCACGGTGATCCGGGGCCCGCGGGGTGATCCGGCGCCCGCGGGGGGTGATCCGGGGCCCGCGGGGCGATCCGGGGCCCGCCTGCACAGGGCACGTTGATGTCGGATTCTCGCCAGCTCCGCCGCGGCCGGTGGCCGATGCTGGAGCCATGCAGAAAGGGATGCACCTCGACCGGGAGCGCTGTGTGCGGGCCGTGCGGTCCAAGGACGCGCGGTTCGACGGCTGGTTCTTCACGGCCGTCCTGACCACCCGTATCTACTGCCGGCCCAGCTGCCCGGTCGTCCCGCCCAAGGCGGAGAACATGACGTTCCACCCGAGCGCCGCCGCCTGCCAGCAGGCCGGATTCCGGGCCTGCAAGCGCTGCCGGCCCGACACCAGCCCCGGCTCACCGGAGTGGAACCAGCGCGCCGACCTGGTGGCACGCGCCATGCGGCTGATCGCCGACGGCGTCGTGGACCGCGAGGGCGTGCCCGGACTCGCCGCCCGCCTCGGCTACAGCACCCGGCAGGTCGAACGCCAGCTCTTCGCCGAACTCGGCGCGGGCCCCCTCGCGCTCGCCCGGGCCCAGCGCGCCCAGACCGCCCGGCTCCTCATCGAGACGACCCCGCTGCCCATGGCGGAGATCGCCTTCGCATCCGGCTTCTCCTCGATCCGCGCCTTCAACGACACCGTCCGCGAGGTGTTCGCCCTCTCCCCGAGCGGGCTGCGGGCCCGCGTCCCGCGCAAGCAGGCCCCGGGCACCCCGGGAGTCCTGTCCCTGCGTCTGCCGTTTCGCGCCCCGCTCAACCCCGACAACCTCTTCGGCCACCTCGCGGCGACCGCGGTACCGGGCGTGGAGGAGTGGCGGGACGGCGCCTACCGCAGGACGCTCCGGCTGCCCTACGGGCACGGCATCGTGGCGCTCACCCCGAAACCCGACCACATCGCCTGCCGGCTCACCCTCAGCGACCTGCGCGATCTGACGGTTGCGTGCAGCCGCTGCCGCCGGCTGCTCGATCTGGACGCCGACCCGGTCGCGGTCGACGGCCAACTGCGCACCGATCCGCTCCTCGCGCCGCTGATCGACAAGGCGCCGGGGCGCCGCGTGCCGCGCACCGTGGACGCGGCCGAGTTCGCGATCCGCGCGGTCCTCGGCCAGCAGGTCTCCACGGCCGCCGCCCGCACCCACGCCGCCCGCCTGGTCACCGCGTACGGCGAGCCCGTCGACGATCCCGAGGGCGGCCTCACCCATCTGTTCCCCGCGCCCGAGGCATTGGCCGTGCTCGACCCCGAGTCGCTGGCGATGCCCCGCACCCGGCGCACCACCTTCACCACCCTGGTGCGCCAACTCGCCGACGGCACACTACACCTGGGCGTCGAGAGCGACTGGTCCGAGGCCCGGACCCGGCTGCTCGCCCTGCCCGGCTTCGGCCCCTGGACGGTCGACGTCATCACCATGCGGGCCCTCGGCGACCCCGACGCCTTCCTCGCCACCGACCTCGGAATCCGGCGCGCCGCCCAGGAGTTGGGCCTGCCCGCCACCCCGGCCGCGCTCACCGCGCGGGCCGCGGCCTGGCGGCCCTGGCGGGCGTACGCGGTCCAGTACCTGTGGGCGACGGACAGCCACCCCATCAACTTCCTGCCGGTGTAAGGAAATCCAGTGAACCAGCACACGAAACAGCACACCGTGATCGACAGTCCGTACGGCCCGCTCACCCTCGTCGCCGACGACGGCACCCTGTGCGGGCTGTACATGACCGAACAGCGCCACCGCCCGCCCGAGGAGACCTTCGGTGCCCGCGACGACGCACCCTTCGGCGCGGCCGAGGAACAACTGGCGGCCTATTTCGCGGGCGAGTTGACGGAGTTCACCCTCGAACTGCGGCTGCACGGAACCCCGTTCCAGCGCAGCGTATGGGAACAGCTGACGAAGATCCCGTACGGCGAGACCCGCACCTACGGCGACCTCGCCGACGCCCTGGGAAACCCCAACGCCTCCCGCGCGGTCGGCCTCGCCAACGGCCGCAATCCCGTGGGCATCATCGTTCCCTGCCACCGGGTCGTCGGCTCCGACGGCAGCCTCACCGGATACGGCGGCGGCCTGGAACGCAAGCAACGCCTCCTGGACTTCGAACGCAAAGCGGCCCTGTTCTGACCGTGCCCGCAGGCCCGGCCCCGCTCGGGGCCGGCACCTCACCGTGCACCTTGCAGGGTCACGCGCAGAACAAACCCGGAAACGACGCCAAGCGCTCCGCTGGAAATGCCGCGATATGCTCTCGGTCGTCTACGGCGCCGTTGTGGCTCATCGCGCGGTTCCCCGCGCCCCTTCGGGGCGCTGTCGAACCGCAGCGGACTTCACTGGACCTGCTGAGGGGTGGTATGTCGGCCAGTGACGTGCAGGTCTGGACCGGGATCCTCGGCACGTTCGTCACGGTGGGCGTCAGCGTCCTCGGGGTGCTGAACTTCCAGCGCAAGCGGGACAGATCGGCCGCGGTCGGCGCGGCGTTCAAGGATGTCGTGGAATCCCTGGCGTCGGACAACACGACACAGCAGATGGCCGCGGCGATCCTGATGCGCCGGTTCTTCGACCACAACTCCGAGCAGGGCGCGGGCCGCACCCCCTACGCCAACGAGGCGGTCGCCGTGATCGCCGGACTGCTGCGCAAGTCCGAGACGGGCCAGATCCAGAAGGTCCTCGCCGACGGGCTGCGCTACGCACCGTCCCTGTCCGGCGCCGACCTGCAGGGCTGCAACCTGGCCCGCTCCTATCTCGGCAGCAGGGAAGGCGACCGGAAGGTCGTCGACCTCAGCGACGCCGACCTGTTCGAGGCCGATCTCACCGGCGCCTCCCTGCGCGGCGTCACCGCGGCGGGGGCGGTCTTCTACCGCGCGACACTCGTCGATGCGGTACTCGTCGACGCCGTCCTGGTCGGCGCGGACTTCCGCGAAGCCCGGCTGGCCGGCGCCAACTTCACCGGGGCCCGGCTCGACGGCGCGCAGTTCTCCGAGGCCGTGGACATCCCCGCGGACATAGCGAGCCGGCTGGACGCCCAGGGAAGAGTGACGAGCGAAGACACCGCATGACGCACCACGACCTGGGACCCGCCCGCGTCTTCCTCGGGGCGCCGTCCATCCTCACCCGGGCCCAGCAGACCACACTGGACCGCTGGGCCGGCTGGCTCCGACAGCAGTCGTTCGAGGTCATCCGCCTGGCCCGGGACGGCCACGGCGACGACCCCTGGCACACCCTGCCCCGACTGCTCGCCCAGGTCGACGGCGTGGTGCTGCTCGGCTTCCGGCAGTTGCACGCACCCGACGCGGTGTGGCGCCCGGGCACCGAGGAGGAGAACCGGTCCACGCGCCGCTGGACCTCACCGTGGCTGCAACTGGAGGCGGGAATGGCGGTCGCCCGGTCCCTGCCGGTCCTCGTCGCACCCGAGGACGACGTGGCCGAAGGGGTCTTCCAGCCGCAGACATGGAACGCGCGGGTACGCGGAACGCGGCTGACCCCGCCGGGCACCGGCACCGGCGACTGGCTGGACGCCGTCCGCGCGCACCGGGAACACCGCCGGTGACGGCGCCGGGCGACCGAAGCCCGGTCAGCCGGTGCCGCCCTCCCGGACCCGGGCCAGCAGCGCCGGCAGGGCCGTGCCGATCGGCTCGCGGACGACCTCCTGCGCGCGGTCGTCGTACGGCGTCGGCTCGGCGTTGACGATGATCAGCCGGGCCCCGCTGTCGGCGGCCACACCGGCCAGGCTCGCGGCCGGCTGGACCTGCAGACTGCTGCCGACCGCGATGAACAGGGTGCACGCCTTGGCGATCGCCAGGGCCTCGCCGAGCACCACCGGATCAAGCCGCTCCCCGAACATCACGGTCGCCGACTTCAGGATCCCGCCGCACTCCAGGCACGGCGGATCCTCCTCACCCGCCTCGACCCGGGCGAGGGCGTCCGCCATCGGCCCGCGCGCATGACACGACGTACAGACGACGCTGCGGGCCGTGCCGTGCAGTTCGAGCACCTTGCGGGCGGGCAGGCCGGCGAGCTGGTGCAGACCGTCCACGTTCTGGGTGATCACCCGCACCGGAATCCCGGAGCGCTCCAACTCGGCCACGGCACGGTGCGCTGCGTTCGGCTCCGCGCGCAGCGCGCGGTTGCGGCGCCGCATCTGCCAGGACCGCCGCCGGATCTCCGGATCGCCCATGTAGAAGTCGTACGTCACGAGCTTCTCGGCCTCGGGATCGCGCCGCCACAGGCCGTTGGGCCCGCGGTAGTCGGGGATACCGGAATCCGTGGAGACACCCGCGCCGCTGAGGATGGCCACAAGGGGCTTGGTCATGGGGCGAGCATAGGACGCGCATCTCCGCGGCTTGAGCGGGGTGGGCGACCGCCGTGGCACTTTACGCCGTCTGCCTTGTGCGGGCGGTGTGTGGCCGGGCGCGCCGTTCCCCGCACCCCTTCGGGCGCTGCCACCAGCAACCATGCCACCCCGCACGGGGCGGCTGCCCGCCGTGGGGCGAGATGCCGGTGGTCGAGTGCGGAGCGAACGGACATCGGTGCGGCGGCCGTTTTGCCGCACCGGCAGGACGGGCCCGCGGGGCCGGACGGTTCCAGTCCCGGCGAGCGCTCGGTGCCCGCCGGGACTACAAAGGAATGAGGGGCCGGCGTGCCGGAGGGAGTGACCAGCGATGCAGATCGTGGTGGACCTCACCCGTTGCCAGGGCTATGCGCAGTGCGTCTTCCTCGCCCCGGAGGTGTTCACGCTGCACGACGAGGAGGCGCTGCTGTACCACCCGGCCGTTCCCGAAGGGCAACGCGAACGCGCCCGTCAGGCAGCGGCGGCCTGTCCCGTGCAGGCCATCCTGCTGGGCGAGGAGGTGAACCCCGGTGCCCGCTGATCTGCTGCGGAGCAGGATCGTCGTCGTCGGCGCGTCGCTGGCCGGGCTGCGGGCCGCGGAGACGCTGCGCGAGGAGGGCTTCACCGGCCCGCTGACCGTCGTCGGGGACGAGCCCCATCCGCCCTACGACCGGCCCCCGCTGTCCAAACAGGTCCTGTTCGGCAAGGTTCCGGCCCACTCCACCGGGCTGCCCATGCGCCGCGATCCCCAGGCCGAGTGGCGGCTCGGAGTGCCCGCCACCGGGCTGGACATGGCCGGCAAACGGGTGCTGCTGGCCGACGGTGAGTCACTGCCGTACGACAGGGTGCTGATCGCCACCGGAACGCGGGCCAGGCCGTGGCCCCATCCGCAGGAGGCGGCCCTGGACGGCGTCTTCACGCTGCGTACCAGCGACGACGCGGAACAGCTGGCGGAGCGGCTGAACGCGGGACCGCGCCGGGTCCTGGTGATCGGCGGGGGCTTCACCGGCTCCGAGATCGCCTCGGCCTGCCGGGAGCGGGGCATCGCGGTCACCGTCACCGAACGCGGACCGGCACCGCTGGTGGGCGCGCTCGGCGGGACGCTGGCCAAGCTCGCCGCCGCCATGCAGCGCAACCACGGCGTGGACCTGCGCTGCGGGGTCACCGTCACCGCGCTGCGCGGCGAGCGCCACTTCACCGGCGCCGACCTCTCCGACGGCAGCCACGTCGACGCGGACGTGTGCGTCGTCGCCATGGGGGCGGTCCGCAACGTCGAATGGCTCGCCCAGTCCGGGCTGGCCGCCGGGCCGCGCGGCATCGCCTGCGACGCCGGGTGCCGCGCCTTCACCATGTACGGGCTCGTCACCGACGACGTGTTCGTGGCCGGCGACGTCTCCCGCTTCCCGCACCCGCTCTTCGACTACCAGCTGCTCTCGCTTGAGCACTGGCGCAACGCGGTGGACCAGGCGGAGGTCGCCGCCCACAACATGGTCAGCCCGGAACCCGGGCGGCGCCCGCACCTGACGGTCCCCACCTTCTGGTCGAGCCAGTTCGGGCTCAACATCAAGTCCGTGGGCGTGCCCACCTTCTCCGACCAAGTGGTCATCGCCCAGGGCTCGTTGCAGGCACGCCGACTCGCGATGGTGTACGGCTTCCGGGGCCGGGTGACCGCCGCGGTCACCGTCGACATGGCCAAGTCCCTGGAGTACTACCGGAATCTGATCGAGACCGCCGCGCCGTTCCCGCCCCCGCCCGGCGCCTCCGACCGCCCGCCGGCCGCCGAGGTCCCGGTGCCCTCCGACGTGCCGGATCCGAGCGGCCTCTCCCACGGACCCACCGTCGCCCTCACCGGCCATCTGCCGGACCGCCGACTGGTCATGATGCGGCCCCCCACCCGGTGACCCGTCGCCCCGCCCGTCCACGAGGAGCCCCCCATGACCGCCGAGACCCTGCTGGAGCGGATCACCGACTACGCCAACCGCCCCGACCCGTGGCCGCTGTACGCGGAACTGCGGGAGGCCGGCCCCGTGGTGCGCCAGGCGGACGGCACTCACCTGGTCGGCACCTACCACGAGATCCTGGCCCTGCTGCACGACCCGCGGATCAGCGCGGACCGGCGCAGCCGCACCACCGGGGCGCCCGAGCCGGCCGGTGAGACACCGAAGCCGCCGTTCCTGCGGCTCGACGACCCCGAGCACCACCGGCTGCGCACCCTCGCCATGCGGCCGTTCGGCCCGCCGCACAGCCCGGCCCGCGTCGACGCCCTGCGCGGCGAGATCACCCGGATCACCAGGGAACTGACCGAGTCGCTTCGAGGCCGCCAACGGGTCGACATCGTCGACGACTTCGCCTACCCGCTGCCCGTCACCGTCATCTGCCGGCTGCTGGGCGTCCCGCGCAAGGACGAGCCGATGTTCCGCGAGTGGACCGACGTGCTCGTCGCCTCCGCCGACATCGGACCCGAGGAGGACACCCACCAGCCGGACAAGGCGGCCATGCAGGCCCGCCAGGAGATGGGCCACTATCTGCTCGACCTCGCCGACCAGCGCCGCGGCCGGCCGACCGGCGACCTGCTGTCCGCCTTCGTCAACGAACCCGACCCCGTGCAGCGGCTGACCCCCGACGAACTGGCGTCGACCGCCGTGCTGCTGCTCATCGCCGGACACGAGACCACCGTCAACCTCATCACCAACGGCGTCCTCACCCTGCTGCGCCGGCCCGGCCAACTCGACGTGCTGCGCAGCGATCCGGGCCTGCTGCCGCGCACGGTGGAGGAACTGCTGCGCTACGAGCCCCCGGTCCACATGCGCGAGCGCATCCCGCTCGCCGACGTGGACATCGCGGGCACCACCCTGCCCAAGGGCACCCCGGTGGTGCTCGCGATGGCATCGGGCAACCGCGACCCGCTGCGCTTCCCCGACCCCGACCGGTTCGACCCCACCCGCCCCGACAACGAACACCTCGGCTTCGGCAGCGGCGTCCACCTGTGCTACGGTGCCCCGCTCGCCCGTATCGAGGCGCAGACCGCGCTGGCCGCGCTCCTGCCCCTGCTCGGCAGCGCGACCCTGGTGCAGGACCCGCCGCCCTACCGGACCAACGCCATGCTCCGCGGTCCCCGCCATCTTCCTCTGGAGATCGCCCCGGACTGACGACAGCCCGCACCGGACAGCCGACGACGGCAACGGGGGCGCCCGCCGCGGGGTGCCATGCCGGCAGCCGGCCGCGGGCGCGTCGTGGCTGGTCGCGCAGTTCCCCGCGCCCTTCTGAGGTGCCGCCCCCTTCATGGGTGCCGCATGCCGATCTCGGTGGTCGGCTGCGGGAGCGTCGTGGCTGGTCGCGCAGTTCCCCGCGCCCCCCTGCGGTGCCGCCCCCTTCATGGGTGCCGCGTGCCTGCCGAGCCCGGCAGTCGGCTGCGGGTGTGTTGTGGCTGGGCGCGCAGTTCCTCGCGCCCCTTTGGCGTGCCGTTTGCTGACGGGGTCAGCTCACCCGGTGGCCGTTTTCCAGTTCGGCCGTGCCTGTGCCGTCGGCGAGCACGTCCAGTGCGACCAGGACGCGGCGGCCCAGGGCGCCGTCAAGACGGTCGGCCAGTTCCCCGCGGGGGACCAGCCGCCACGACAGCAACTCCTCCTCCTGGAGCCGGATCGAGCCGAGGTCGTCCGCGGACAGGACACCGCCGTCGTACAGGTAGGCGACCAGCGGCGGACGTCCCGTGCCGTGCACCCAGTCCACGGCGAGCAACCGGCCCGGCGTGACGTCGAGACCGATCTCCTCGGCCGTCTCCCGGCGCGCACCCTGGCGTGGCGTCTCGCCGTCGTCGGACTCGACCGTGCCGCCCGGAAGCGCCCAGCCCGGACGGTAGTTGGGCTCGACGAGCAGCACACGCCCCTCGGCGTCGCGGAACAGGACGGCGGCCCCGGCGAGCACCCGGGGCAGGCCCGCGATATATGTGGCGAAGTCTTGTGTGGTGGCCATCCCCGAAGCGTAACCAGCCCGCCCGGCGGCTCCTCGGCCGCGCTCACCGCCGCAGCGAGGGAACTGCGCGACCAGCCACAACGGTGCCGCAGACGACCGACGGCATATCGCGGCATTTCCAGCGGAGCGCTTAGGCCGCCGAAGCGGCCAGCCGGAGGGTGCGTTCGGCGAGGTCGGTGATGCTCGCCCCGTCGAAGCCGAATACCGCGCTGCGGACGGTGTCCTCCAGCGGGTCCTTCCAGTGGTCCGGGATGGCCGCCGCACCGGTCAGGACGCCCGCCACCGAACCGGCGGTCGCGCCGTTGGAGTCGGTGTCCAGGCCGCCGCGTACCGTGAGCGCGATGGTGCGGGTGAAGTCGCCCTCGCCGTACAGGAGTCCGGCGGTGAGCACGGCCACGTTCGGGACCGTGTGGATCCAGCCGAGCCCCGCGGTCTCCCGTGCCACCGTGGACAGGGTGTCCTCCCAGGACATGCGGGTCTCGTGGAGCGAGACGACCCGGCGCACGGTACGGGCCAGCCGGCTGCTCGCCGGGATCACGGCGAGCGCGTCATCGACCGCGTGCCGCACGGTCGGCGCCGTGAACGCCGCGGAGATCAGCGCCGCCGCCCACATGGCGCCGTACACGCTAAAACCCCGTTCTCAGCGCTCGTCGGTCAGAACCCTGATTCGGGACCGCAGGGGCAGTCCTGCTGGCTCCGCCCGTGTCCACACCCGCTCAAGCCGCTTGAATACGTGCTGCTGGACATCACCGACAGCGGCGATGAGTTCCTTGCGTGAGGGTCCGTCAGCTTGCCACGGGCGCTTTCGGCTCACTCGGGGGCGGTCATTTCTGCGGGTGGGCAGGCTGGTGGCCCTCACAGTCGCGTCGGGTGTGCGCCGGGTTCCACGGCTCCGGTGGGCTCGTGCTGCTCGCAGGGATGGGAAGTTGCCGGTCAGCCTGGGTTCGGGAGGGCGTGGAGCCGGTCCAGAGCGTCGGTGATCACGTCGGTCCAGGGCCAGTGCTTGGCGAAGCGGAGGATGCGGCGTCGGCCGGTCGTGACGAGCTGCCCGGCGGCAGAGAAAAGGCGAAGTTGCAGGCGGCGGGGCTCCCACCGGCGGGCTTGGCCGGTGAGGGCGAGCATCGGCATCCAGGCCAGCAGGTCGAGGGCGATCTGGATGATCTCCAGCCAGACCTGGTTCTGTGCGGCGTCGTGGAGGGGGAGGTTGCGCAGGCCGGTGGCCCGTGCGGCGCGGATGCGGTCTCGGCGCGGGCCCGCTGGCGGTGCCGCAGTTCCAGCTCCGCGATCGGGGTGTGCTGGGTGTTGGTGGCGAAGGTCAGGCGCATGCCGTCGGCGTCGGTGAAACGCAACTGGGCGCCGGGGTGTAGACACCCTGGTGGGCAAACGGTTCTTCCTGGACGAAGCCGGGATCGAGCACTCGGTCGTCTTTGAGGAAGACTCAGGCACCTCCAGCCGCCTCCACCCGCTCCAGCGCCCGAAGTTCGGCGCACTCCTCGCCTACGCGCGGCCGGGCGACACCGTGCACAAGGACGCCGTTCGGCGGCGCGGGAAGCCGCCTGCTACGGGGCCGCCAGGTATTGCACCGGCGTGGTCACCTCGCCGCCCAGCTCACGGGCCGCCCGGCGCGGCCAGTAGGGGTCGCGGAGCAGTTCCCGGCCGAGCAGCACGGCGTCCGCCCGCCCGCCGGCGACGATGGCCTCGGCCTGGCGCGGCGCGGTGATCCGGCCGACCGCGGCGACCGGGATGCCGGCCTCGGTGCGCGCCCGCTCGGCGTACGGCACCTGGTAGTCGGGGGAGTCGGAGATGTCCGCGTCGGGGAGGTTGCCGCCGGTGGACACGTCGAGCAGATCCGCCCCGTGGGCGCGCAGCTCCCGCGCCAGACGCACGGTGTCGTCCGCCGTCCACCCCGGCTCCGGTCGGCCGCTCTCCTGGAGCCAGTCGGTCGCCGAGACCCGGAAGAGCACGGGCAGGTGCTCCGGCCACACCGCGCGCACGGCGTCCAACACCACCAGGGCGAACCTGGCGCGGTTGTCGAACGAGCCGCCGTATGCGTCGGTGCGGTGGTTGCTGACAGGGGAGAGGAACTGGTGGAGGAGGTAGCCGTGGGCGCCGTGGATCTCCACGACCTCGAACCCGGCGTCCAGCGCCCTGCGGGCCGCGTCGGCGAATGCCTCCACCAGTGCCTTGATCTCCGGCATGCTCAGTTCCCGGGGCACGGTCGACGCGTCGTCGAAGGCGATCGGGCTCGGGGCGACCGGGGTCCAGCCGTGGCCGTGGCCCGGTGGGATGGGGGCGCCGTCGTCGACCCAGGTGCGTTCGGTGGACGCCTTGCGGCCGGCGTGTCCGAGCTGGATGCCGGGCACCGTGCCCTGGGCCTTGAGGAAGGCGGTGATCCGGCGGAACGCCCGGGTCTGCTCGTCGTTCCAGAGACCGAGGTCGTAGGGGGTGATCCGGCCCTCGGGCGTCACCGCCGTGGCCTCGGTGAGGATCAGCCCGGCCCCGCCGGCGGCCCGGGAGGCGAGGTGCGCGAAGTGCCAGTCGTCCGGGGCGCCGGTTCCGGGGCCCTCGGGTGCCGCGCTGTACTGGCACATCGATGCCATCCAGATCCGGTTGGGAATCGTGAGGGAACGCAGAGTGAGCGGGTCGAACAGGCTGTTGCTCATGGGCGTGCGGTGTTCCGTTCCAGGAAGGGGCGTAAGGGATCACGCGACGTACAGGATCAGGCGACGTACGGGGGCATGTGGCGTAGGGGATCAAGTGGCGTTCGGGATCAGGTGAGTGGGCCCTTGCGGTCCGCGCGCAGGGCGTGCGCAGTGACCCCGGCGGGTGCGCCGGCGCCCGTGCCGCCGACGGTGTCGGCACCGGCCTCACCCTCCGCGTCGATCTCGCCCTCGTCCATCCGCAGTTCCGGCGGCCTGCGGGTGAAGCCCCGGGTGATCACGGCCAGCAGGACGATGCCCGCCGCCATCCAGATCAGGCCCACCGTGAACGTCGTACCGGTCAGGCTGGTCCACAGCCAGACCGTGCTGAGGAAGCCGAGCGTCGGCAGCAGGCCGTCCAGGAGCCAGGACAGCGGCGTGATGTGGCCGCGACGGTACAGACAGTGCTTGATCACGCTGAGGTTGACCATGGAGAACGCGGCCAGGGCGCCGAAGTTGACCATGACCACCGCGTCGTTCAGGCTCAGCACCGCCGACAGCACGGCCACCAGCGACACCAGCACCAGCGGCCCCACGGGGGTGCGGAAGCGCGGGTGCAGATTGCCGAACGGGCGGCGCGGCAGCACACCGTCACGCCCCATGGAGAAGATGATCCGGGCGACGCTGGCCTGCGAGACCATCGCGGACCCGAAGCAGTTCAGCACGTAGATGAAGGTGAACGCGGTGCCAAGGGCCGCGCCGCCGACCGAGTTCATCAGCTCGGCACCCGCGGAGTCGGGGTCGGCGAAGCCGCCGCCCGGCCGCACCAACTCGCCGAGCCAGGCCATCAGCACAAACAGCAGACCGCCGATCACCGTGGTCAGCAGGATGCCCAGAGGCACGGTCCGCCGGGGATCATGGGCCTCCTCGGCGAGCGTCGACACCGCGTCGAAGCCCAGGAAGCCCAGTGCGAGGATCGCCGCGCCCCCGGTGAGCAGCGACCACTGGCCCGACCCCGGCACAAAGGAGTCGAACATCTGGCCAGGAGAGGCCTGGGTCTTTGTGCCGGCCAGGAGGATGAAAAGGAACAGCAGGACCGCCGTGGCTCCCATGATGACCGCGGTCACCCGGCTCATGAATTTCACACCGAGGATATTGAAGGCAAGGACGATCAGTAGAAGTCCGATACTCCACACCTGCTGGGGAATCGCCGGGAACTGCGCGTGCAAATAAATTCCGGCGAGCAGGAAAGAAATCATCGGCAGGAAAAGATAGTCGAGCATCAGGGCCCAGCCGGTGAGAAATCCTACGTGCCCACCGAAGGCTCGTTGCGCGTATTTGTAGGCCGATCCCGCCTCCGGGAAGGCGCGGACCATACGGCCGTAGCTGTGCGCCGTCAGCAGCATGACCGCGAGGGCCAGCACATAGGCCGCCGGGAGGTGGCCGCGGGTCTGCTCGTCGACGATCCCGTAGGTGGTGAAGACCGCCACCGGGGACATGTAGGTCAGGCCGAACAGGACGATCGCGGGAAGCCGCAGGACTCGTGTGAGCTGAGCCTGAGGCTGCTGATTCGTGGATGGGGACACCGGCATGGTCGCTCTCCGTCGCCGTTGCTTCAACGGGGGTTCATGGGGATGTCCGTAGGGTGGCAAATCCCGCACCGGAGCCATATACGTATCTTTACGTACGCCTCCTGCAGGCGTTTTCCTCCCGGTCGTGTGCCGGACGGACCGCGACCGCCCGTACGTAAGATTACGGAGTTCCCGCAACCGGCCCGAGCATTAGTGTGTTCCTCGGATCTGCACGCGATTCACGCAGAGCGAGAGGAATTTTCTTATGTGGCCGCCTGGCAGCCGCGCCGCGATGGCGCTGACCGTCGATTTCGACGCTGAGGAGATGTGGCTCGCCGAAGACCCGGCCAACGCGGCACGGCCCGGAGTGCTGTCCCAGGCCCGGTACGGCGTGGAACGGGCGCTACCGGAAATTCTCGGCATACTGTCCCGCCTGGATGTGCCGGCGACGTTCTTCGTCTGCGGAGGCGACGCGGAACGTCACCCGCGCGCGGTGGAGTCCATCGTCGCACGGGGCCATGAACTGGGACACCACGGGTTCACGCACCGCTCCCCGCACCTGATGAGCCGTGACGAGGAGGCCGACGAGCTGGGTCGCGGACTGGACGTGCTGCGCCGCTTCGCTCCCCGGATCCGCGGCTACCGGTCACCCTCCTGGGACACCAGCCCGAACACCCTGGACCTGTTGGTCGAACAGGGGCTCGACTACGCCTCCAACCTGATGGACGCGACCGCGCCCTACCGGCACCCGGCGCACCACATCGTCGAGCTGCCGGTGCACTGGACCCTCGACGACGCCCCACACTTCTGGTTCGACACCTCCAGCTGGGACCGGACGATCCGCTCCGCCCGCGAGGTCGCCGAGCTGTGGCAGGAGGAGTGCGACGCCGTCCACGACCAGGGCGGACTCGCCGTCCTGACCGTCCATCCGCAGATCATCGGCCGGCCCGGACGACTGCGCATGCTGGAACGCTTCCTGGCGGCGCTGCGCGCCGACGACGGGATCTGGTTCGCGCGCGGCGCCGAGATCGCCGACCGCGCCCACGCCGCCACCCCGGCCCCGGCGGAGACCTCATGACCGGCCGCGACGTCCGGACCGACGACAACGACGGCACGATCGCCGGGGCGGCCCCGGTCCGTTCGGCGGCGCACCCGCGCGGCCGGACCGCCGTGGTCACCGGCGCGGCGCGCGGCATCGGCCACGCCACCGCCCGCAGGCTGGTCGCCGAGGGCTGGTGGGTCGTCCTCGCCGACCTCGGCGCCGACGTCGTGGACGCGGCCCGCACCCTCGACCCCTCCGGCCGGTACGCCACCGGGGTCATCGCCGACGTCTCCCGCCCCGAGGACGCCGAGCGGCTGGCCGCCGTCGTCGCCTCGGTCTACAACGGCGCCGACGCCCTGGTCGCCAACGCGGCAGTCGGCGGCCCCGAGGCCGCGCTGCTCGACACCCCCGACGCCGAGATCCGGCAGGTCCTCGACATCAACTTCTTCGGCGTCCTGAACTGCGTTCGTGCCCTGCGGACACAGCTGGAGCGTGGACCGCGTCCCGGCCGGATCGTCGTCCTGGCCTCGCTGTTCGCCCAGGTCGCCACCGCGGGCGCCGGCGCATACAGCGCATCCAAGGCCGCCGCGCACTCTCTGATGCGCACCCTCGCCGTCGAGATGGCCCCGCACTGCACGGTCAACGCCGTCGCCCCCGGCTACATCATGACCGAGATGCACCGTGAGGAGATCGGCAACCGGGCCCGCCGCAGTGGACACACCTTCGACGAGGAACGCTCCGTCCTGGCCGCCTGCGTGCCCCTCGGCAGGCACGGCACCGGAGAGGACGTCGCCGACGCGATCCGCTACCTGCTCGACGGGGCCGACTACATCACCGGCCACACCGTCAACGTCAACGGAGGGCTCTACACCTCATGACCGACACCCACGCCGCCCCGCCGCACCCCCGGCGGCTGGTGGTCACCGGCTCCGGGTCCGGGATCGGCCGGGCCACCGCCCTGCTCGCCGCCCGCACCGGCTGGTCCGTCGCCGGCCTCGACCTGACCGGACCCGAACGGCCCTGCACCCGGGACGGTGTGCGTACTGTCCGCTGCGACGTCACCGACGAGACATCGGTTGAGGCCGCCTTCGCCGTCGCCGACGACCTGTGGGAGGGCATGGCGCCCACCGCCGTCGTGCACTGCGCGGGCGTCTACCGTTTCAAGCCCGCCGTGCGCACTACCGCCGCCGACTGGGACGCCGTGCTCGGCATCAACGCGCGAGGCTCCCTGCTCGTCGCCGCCGCGGCCGGCCGCCGGATGACCGCCGCTCCCGGACCGGGCAGCGTGGTCCTGCTGTCGAGCATCGGCGCGGTGCGCGGCGACGCGAGCGAGCCGAGTGCCGCCTACAGTGCCAGCAAAGGCGCCGTCGTCTCCCTCACCCGGCAGCTCGCGGTCGAATGGGGACCCGACGAGGTCCGCTGCAACGCCGTCCTGCCCGGAGTCATCGACACCCCGATGACCACCGTCACCCAGGACCCGGACGCCTTCCGTGAGGTCGTGCGCCGTATCCCCGTCGGACGCACCGGGACGGCCGAGGAGGTGGCACGGCTGTGCCTCTTCCTCGCCTCCGACGCCGCCTCCTTCGTCAACGGAACGGCCGTCCCCGTGGACGGAGGCCAGAGCGCCGCATGAACACGCCCCTGGCCGACACCTCGGCCGCGCCCCCGCTCCCCCCGACCGTCCGCGTCCACGGCGGCCCTGCCGAGCGAGGACGGCAGTACGGGAGGGCAGCGGCCGGACGCGTACAGCTCTCGCTCGCCCACTACGAACGTGTCTACGCCACCTTCGCCGGTTTCACCTGGCGGGAAGCGGCCGACCTCGCCGAACGGTTCGTCCCGGTGATCGACGCCTTCGCCCCCCGGCTGCTGGAGGAGATCCAGGGCGTCGCCGACGGCGCGGGCGCCCGGTTCGCCGACATTCTGGCTCTCAACCTGCGCACTGAGATCCTCTTCTCCGGCAAGGCCCGCAAACTCGCGGCCGACGGCACCGGCTCCGATTCGGGTCTCCCGGGGCGCGGCGAGTGCACCTCCTTCTGCGACCTGCGCGGTCCGCGCACCCTGGCCGGCCAGAACTGGGACTGGATCCCCTTCGCCCACGGCACCATCGTCGTCCTGGAGGCGGTGCCCAGCACCGGCCCGCGCTGGGTGTCGGTGGTGGAGGCGGGCCTGCTGGCCAAGTTCGGTGTGAACGCGGCCGGCCTGACCGTCCTCACCAACGCCCTGGTCACCTCGATCGACCGGGGCGAGCCGGGCATGCCGTACCACCTGCTGCTGCGGGCCCTGCTGGACGCCGGATCCGTCAGGGAGGGCGAGGAACTGCTGCGCGCCGCTCCCCGGGCCTCCTCGGCCAACTACCTGCTGGTCCAGGCGGGCCGGGGCATCGATGTGGAGGCCAGGCCGGGCGGACCGGAGGCGATCGGCGTACGACGGGCCGGGCCGGGCGGACTGCTCGTCCACGCCAACCACTTCGACGCCCTCGACCCGGCCGACGCCCTCGACCACGGCCCCCGGGTGATGCAGGACACCGTGTTCCGCCGGGAGCGGGCGCTGGAACTGGCCGCCTCGACCCCCGAGCCGTCGGTGGCCGGCTGGCACCGGATCCTCGCCGACCACGCGGGACACCCGGACTCCCTGTGCTGTCATCCGAACCCGCGCGACGCAGAACTGGACCGCGGCTCCACGGTGGCCAGCGTGATCGTGGAACCGGAGGACGCGGTGTTGCACCTCGCCCTCGGGCATCCCTGCTCCACACCCCGCCGGGTCCTGGACTGCCGTGGCTTCTTCGCCGGCACGGGGGACCGGGTGCCCGTCCCGGCGGAGACCGCGGCGACGCCCGCTCAGGCGGACAGCGGCACCGACTCCTGACGGCTGCCGGACATCCGGTAGGTGAGGGTCGGCTGCGCCAGGCCGAGGTCGGTGGAGTCGTAGGGGAAACCGGCCGCGAACTGCCCGGGAGAGGCGAACAGATACGTCCCGTTCACGCCCCGGTACGCCTCCGACCGCAGATACTCACCGATCACCGCCGGACGCAGCGACCCGGTCACGGACACCGCCGTATGCAGCATCCGTACCTGGTCGTAGGCGGCGCTGGCCTGGGTCCACCCCGGCGGGACACCGAACTGCCGGGTGTACGCCTCGGCGAACCGCTGACCGAGCGCGTCGTCGGACCGCCCGGTCACCGTGGACCAGGTGAGTCCGCCGCCCCCAGGCTCCAGATATCGGGCGAACCCCGGCAAGGACGGGGTGTAGATGTGGTACGACTCCTGCCCCGGACGGGCCCGGGTGAGGGCGTTCTGCACCTGGGCGGCGGTCTCCGGGGACACGTGTGACACCACCACCAGGTCCGCTCCGTCCCCGAGCGCCTCCGCCGCCACCGCGTCGGCGTCCCGCACCGACAAACCCACCCGGGCGACCGCGGTGACCGCCCAGCCCACCTCGCTCACCCGGGCGCTGAAGCCGGCGCCGGTGATCGAACAGCCGTAACCGTCCAGCTCGATCACCGCCAGCCGGCCCCGCCCGCACCGCCCCGCCGTGTGCGCGCGCAGATGCGCGATCAGCGCGGCCTGGTAGGCGTTCTCGGACGGGCAGCTCTGGAAGACGTGCCGGTAGCGCGCGGGCGCCGACCGGACGGCGTCCACACTGTGCGTCCAGGAGTTGGTGTGCAGGAAAATCCGCCCGTAGTCCGCCGCGAAGTCGAACACCGCCGGGCTGAACGCGCTGGCGTAACTGCTGGTGATCGCGTCGACGTCCTGCTCGACCAGCATCGCCAGCCCCGCCCGTACGGACACCTCCGACAGCGGGTCGATGGCCACCATCACGTGTTCCACCGGCCGGCCCCCTTCCCAGGCCGGCGCATTGACGTCCCGCACTGCGAGCGACGCGCCCCGGATGGTCTCCTCGCCGTCGACGGCGAACGCGCCGCCGAGCGCGATGGTGCCCACCCGCAGCGGACGCCGGCCGCCGTTCACCCGGCGTAGCCCCGAGGGGCGCGACGGCTCGTCGGCGGCCAGCCGTTCCAGGTCGAGCACCCTGATCCCGGACCCGCGGTCCACCCCACCGGGCAGCGGCAGCCGCACCAGCTCACGGTCGACGGCCATCGCGCCGAGCCCGGCCCTCGACTCCTGCCCCGTCTTCCTCAGCAGCCGCTCCACCTGAGTGGTCACCGTTCGCACACTGGTGCCGAGCCGGCTGGAGATCTCCCGGTTGGACAACCCCAGCGCGACCAGCGACACCACGTCCACCTCCCGGGCCGTCAGCCCGGCCGGCGGACCGTCCAGCAGAAGGAGGGCGACCGTGACGGTCGGCCCGCGCCGGATCCGGCAGCGCGCCCACCGGCCGTTGCCGTACCACAGGAACGAGACCGACTCCAGGTCCGACCGCTCGAACGCGGCGATCCGGCGGAGCAGTTCGGGGTCGTGGACGGCGGAACCGGTCGGTTCGCGCACCGGGCCGGAGGCGAGTTCCCAGGTCTCCTCGGCCACCGGCCGGGATCCGTCCGTCGGGCGGTGCACTGACATCGGCTTCTCCCTTCGCCGGGCGCCGTTCCCCTGGAACAAACCGGACACCACTTCGCTGCGTGAAGTATGCATTCAACCAGGAACCGGACGACAGGGGCGTCGGGTGGGAAAATCACGCGGTACGACGGCCCCCGTCGGCACCACAGGCAGCGGACCGGGCGCCTGCTCATCCGGTGTGACCATCGCCCGCGGCAACATGGACGGTCGGGACGGTGATCTGCCGGTCGTCGCCACCGCCGTAGCCGACCGGGCCCGGCGGCGCACTGATTCCGTTCGCTTCTGTGTGTTTCCGGTGTGCCGCCGACCGGCGTCGTCGCTGCCTGGCGGAAAAGGGGCGTCCTCGGTCGGCTCGATGGCCTCCTGCGCCGGCTGGTGCGCGGGATGCCGAGCCGAGTGTCTGTGTCCTGGATGCCGGGAGCGCCGGGATCTCGGCCGATGCGGATCACCGCGGTCGGCGCTTCCGACAACGCCGGCGGCAGGCATGTGCTGTCGCGTATCGCCGTGCCCACGCCTGTGTGAGCGAGGTACGCGGGGTGGACCAGGTGTCGCGGGTGGGAGCCGGGTTCCTTCTTCTTGAGTGCCTGATCTGTCCGCTGCCCGGTGCTGAGGGGCCTCGTGGACGCTACCGGGCGCTGTCTACGGTGGTCGGGTGAGCGATGCGAGGAACGGGTGCACGGGGCGGGTGGTCGTGCTGGTGCTGCCCGAGGTGAATCTGCTGGATCTCGGTGGTCCGGTGCAGGTCTTCGATGCCGCCGCCCATCTGGGCGGCGGTTACCGGCTGGAGTATGCCGCTGAGACGGAGGGCCTGCGCTCTGCTCAGGGGCTGCTGCTGGCCGGGCTTTCGCCTCTGCCGACGACGCGGACGGGGCCGGGGGATCTGTGGTGTGCAGCGGTGCTGCCGTCCTGGGGGAGGCGGGGCTGCTGGACGGCCGGGCATGTACCACCCACTGGTCGCTCACCGCGGCCATGCGCGCGCGGTATCCGAGGGCCCGGGTGCGCGAGGCCGCGCTGTACGTGCATGACGGGAGGGTCAGCACGAGCGCGGGTATCTCTTCGGGGATCGATCTTGCGCTGTCTCTCGTCGAGCGTGACCGGGGTCCGGAACTGGCAGCAGGTGTCGCGCGTGAGCTGGTGCTGTATCTGCGCCGGGACGGCGGCTCGGCACAGATCAGCCCGTTCCTGCGCTACCGCGACCATGTCCAGCCAGCGGTGCACCGGGTGCAGGACCACCTCGCCCAGAACCTGGAGGCGGTTCTGACCCTGAATGAACTCGCGGTCATCGCCCGTCTGTCCCCGCGCGGCCTGAGCCGGGCCTTCACCACGGCCACCGGTATCACCCCGCTCGCCTACCAGCGGCGCTTGCGTCTGGAACGGGCCCGCACACTGCTGGCCGGCACCGATCTGACGGTGGAGGCGGTCGCCGCCCGCTGTGGCTTCCGCGACGCGCGGCACCTGCGCCGTCTGGTTGTCGATGCCTTCGGAGTCCCGCCCTCGCGATTGCGCACACCACTGCGGCCGACCGGCTGACGAGCGCGACCGCATCTGACGAAGGGCCGTATCCCGGTCCTTCACGTCCTTTGTTGCTGTCTTCTTCCTGTTCGTGGGCCATCGGTGCGCAGCGCTGCCGACATGTGCCCGGATTGATGAGGTATGTCTTGTCCGAGGTGAGCAAGGGCCGCCGGACGGCGCGCCGTGCCGGCTGGGTTCTGATGAGCGCGGCACTGTCCATGGCGTCGTTCGCAGGGATCGCCTTCGCCGGGGTGAACGCGTCCATGACGGACAGCTTCACCGCCGCCCCTGGGGAATCAGCTGCCCGGTCCTGGCCGGCTGCCCGGGAGGTGCCCCAGGGCCGCATCACGGTGGCGGTGGCGGTCAGCAACGAGGGCTCCGTGGCCACGGATGTCATGGCGCCCTATCAGGTGTTCGCCGAGTCGGGGAAGTTCTTCGTCTACACCGTTGCCGCCGAGCGCCGTGTGTCCCCGTTGTCCGGCGGAGCACACCTGCTGCCCGACCACACACTGGCCGAGTGGGAGGACGGCACGGTGCCGGAACCCGATGTCGTGGTCGTGCCCGTGAGGGTCCCCGGGTGATGAGGTCGCCGCGCAGGCTGCCGGTGTCGACCAGTTCCGCGCGCAGGGGGCGGGTGGCGTAGGGCGCGGCCGCGACCAGTGGGGCGTGCTGGTCCACTGCCAGTACAGGGCGGCTTTGCCGCAGTGGGCGCGGACCGCGATCAGGTCCATGGTGAGGGCCTCGTAGCCGACTTCGCGCGGAGCGTCGAGGCTGGCGGGGAGGAGCTCGAGCCCCGGTCGGGTGTCATGCGCGGACGGCGCACGCGTGCGGCCGTCGGGGTCCACAGTCGCCAGGCGGCCGAGCCGCTGAGCAACGAGGTAGGCGAGACGAGTTGTGGTGAGCTGGGTGTCAGTGGCCGGCATCGGCGGCCTCCTCGAGCTTGGACGCGTTGGCGCGGCGGCGGGCTTGGTGTTCAGTGCGGGCGAGCAGGATGGTGGGGACAGCGGCGGCGATCGTGATCGCGAGCACCCAGAGGAACGCGGTCCCGAATCCGCTGGCCTGCCCGGCGGGCGTTGGGTGGTGGCGAAGTTGGCCGTCGAGGATGACGGTGAGCACGGCGGTGCCGATCGCGCCGCCAACGCGTTGAAGGACGTTGAGTTGCGGGGTGGCGTCGGGGATCTTGTCCGGTGGCAGGGCGCGGTAGGAGGCGGTCATTGCCGGGATGATCGACAGGCCGAACCCGACGCCTCTGACGACCATGACGAGGCACAGCAGGGTGTAGGGGGTGGTGGCGGTCAGGAACACGAACGGGATGGTCGAGACCGCCAAGATGGCGGCGCCCGTGAAGGCGGTGATCCCGGCGCCGTAGCGGTCGGTGAGCGGTGCCGCGAGCAGTGCGCCGAGGCCGGTCGGTGCGAGCAAGAGCCCGGCGAGGATCACGTCCTCGCCGCGGACGGTCTGGAAGTACAGAGGCATGAGGATCATCCCGCCGTAATTCGCGGCGCCGAGTGCGAACGTGGCGACCGACGCGGCGGTGAACGCTCGGCTGGCGTACAGCCGGAGGTCGAGCAGCGGCCGCTTCGCCCGTAGGGCGTGCACGACGAAGCCGAACAGGGCGGCCAATCCGACCAGCAGCGCAACGATGGCAGCCGTGTCCAGCCCAGCCGCGGCGCCGATCTCTGCCAGGCCGTAGGTGATGCCCACGATCCCTGCGGATGCCAGGATCAGGCCGATCACATCCAGCCGTCGCGCGTCGCCTCCCTTTCCCTGGGGCAGGAGCCGCAGAGCGAGCACGCCACCGACGACGCCGAAGGGGACGTTGAGCCAGAAGATCGCCCGCCAGTCGATGCCTTGGATGAGCAGACCGCCGATGGTGGGTCCGAGCGTCGGGGTGAGCACGATCGGCACCGCGATCAGGCTCATCACTCGCCCCATCTGCGCCTTGGAGGACTGCGCGGTCCAGATCATCGTGCCGACCGGCATGATCGCCCCACCGCCGACGCCTTGCAGTGCCCGGGAGGCGATCAGCATTCCCACGCTCTGCGAGCACGCGCACAACACCGACCCGAGGGTGAACACCGCCAGCGCGGCGACATACAGCCGAGCGGCGCCGAACCGGCGGGCCGCCCAGCCTGTCACGGGGATGACCGCCGCGAGCGCGAGGAGGTAGGCGGTCACCACCCACTGCACCGTCCCCAGTCCGGCGCGCAAGTCGACCGAGAGGGTGTGCACGGCGACGTTGACGATCGTCGAATCCAGAAATGACAGCGATGCGCCGATCATCACCACCCCCACCGATCGGCGTAGAGCAGGCGAGAGCGGCTCAGTGGAGAGGGTCATGGAGACCCCCAACCGTGGTCGTCCTGCCTGCGCCGTTCGGGCCGAGTACCCCCAGCACCATTCCGGCTGGCACCCGCAGGCTCACCCCGGCCACCGCTTCGGTCGGTCCGTACCGCTTCACCAGGCCTTCGGCCTCGATCATCACGTCGTTCATCAGCCACACACTCCTCAGTTAGGCACCCCTAAGTTAAGCTGGCCGCTGTGCGCGCAGAGGCCAATCGATACCCCAAACCGGCCAACCTAGTGGGGCGGACCGCGAGCGGTTCGCCGGAGAAGTCCCGGCCAACGGGCACCACGGGCTCGGCACGCGCAGGAGCGACTTCGACGACGGTGGAGCCGACGGCCTCGCCCATCCTGTGCATCGACCGCGACGCCGCCCAGGACCACGAACTGCTGCATCTGCACTCGCACCCTGAACCGATGCTCACATGGAGTTCGACCGCGACGCTGATGGGTACCGTCGCCCGTCGTGACTGGCTGATCCCGCCCGGCTACGGGCTCTGGGTGCCCGGCGGCATCGAGCACGCCGGCGCCGTGCTGCACGCGGGCGAAATGTTGACCATCACCTTCGCCGCCGACCGCTGCCCCAATCACCTGGACCGAGCCCACCTGCATCACCGTCGGGTCGCTGCTGGGCGAGATCATCACGCACTTGCACCACATCGCGCCCGACGACCACAGCCGTCCGGCCGCCGAGGCGCTCATGTTCGAGCTGCTCACCCCGCTGCCCGCGCATCACATCCACGTCACGATGCCCGTCGACTCGCGAGCCCGCGCGATCGCCGAACAGCTCATCGCCCACCCGGCCGACCAGCGCGAACTCACAGCCTGGGCCGATCACGTCCATGCCAGCGTCCGCACCCTGTCTCGGCTGTTCCGCGCCGAGACCGGGCTCAACTTCGCCACCTGGCGCGCTCAGGTCCGCATCCGCGCCGCCATCCCGATGCTGGCCGACGGCGTATCAGTCAACGCCACCGCCCGAGCAGTCGGCTACCGTAAACCCAGCGCGTTCATCGCCGCGTTCCGCCGGGTCACCGGCCAAACTCCCGGCACCTACCTGCCCCAACTGCGGTAGGCCTGTCGCAGTGGGAACGCCCGAGGTGACCATGCCGAGCCAGCGATCGCCGGGGGCGATGATCGAGCAGCGCTCCCGCACCCAGGTGGGGTCTGTGTAGCGAACGGCTCTGGCCCGTAGTCGGTGGTGACGTTGAGTAGCCGTCCTTGATCATGATCTTGTGATGGATGTCAACTCCCTTGTGGAGACGGTGTTTTCCGGGCTGTCGGCCCTGGTCGTCGAGGACGTGGCGGACAGCGGTGACTCGGTGGTGGTCGCGGCCCGCACTCGGGATGTGGCGGTGCCGTGTCCGGTGTGCGGGACGCCGACGGCGGAGGTGCACGGGTACCACCGCCGGGCGGTGCGGGACGTGCCGGTCGACGGCCGCGAGGTCGTGGTACGCCTGTGCGTACGGCGGTTGGTCTGTCCGGTTCTGGGCTGTGGGCGACAGACCTTCCGTGAGCACATTCCCGGACTGCTGGAGCGCCATCAGCGCCGCACGGTGCGGCTGGCTGGGCAGATATCGCAGGTGACGCAGGCGTTGTGCGGCCGGGTGACGGCACGCCTGGCCGGCCTGCTGGCCCTGCCCGTCTCCCGCAGTACCGCGCTGCGCCATCTGCTGCGCCTACCGGTCCCTCAGCAGGCGATCCCGCGGGTGATCGGCGTGGACGATTTCGCGCTGCGCCGTCGCCACCGCTACGCCACGATCATCACGGATGCCGAGACGGGCCGACGCCTCGCGGCCCTGCCCGACCGCGAGGCCGCGACGTTGGAGTCCTGGCTGCGGACCCATCCCGGCGCAGAGGTCGTATGCCGGGACGGCTCAGCGACCTACGCCGAGGCCGTCCGTCGCGCCCTGCCGGATGCGGTGCAGGTCAGCGACCGGTGGCACCTCTGGCGCAATCTCTGCGACAAGGTCCAGCTCGCGGTCCGCGCACACGCCGGATGTTGGGCCACCGTCAACCCGCCCCGCCCCGGCGGAGTACGCGAGCAGACCACTCGCGAACGCTGGGACAAGGTCCATGATCTCCTCGGCCAGGGCGTCGGCCTGCTCGACTGCTCCCGCCGTCTGAACCTGGCCCTGAACACCGTCAAACGCTACGCCCGCATGCGTGAACCCCAGGTGTTGCGAATTGCCCCCGCCTACCGCCCAACCCTCGTCGACCCCTACCGCGAGCACCTGCGCCGGCGCCGTGCCCAGGAACCGGCCGTCCCGGTCACCCACCTCCTCGAAGAGATCGGGGAGTTGGGCTATACGGGCAGCGCCAACCTGCTGGTCCGCTACCTCAACCAGGGCCGCGCCGAAGGCGACCGCCCCGTCACCACCCCACGTCACGCCAGCCGCCTCCTGCTCACCGACCCTGAAAACCGGCGCCCGAAGGAAACAACCCTGCTGGAGAAGATCACCGCGGCCTGCCCAGAGATGACCGCACTCGCCGATCTCATACGCGGCTTCGCAACCCTGCTGAAACCGGCCGCGGGCAACGACGCGAAACTCACCGCCTGGATCACGGCCGTCCGCGCCGTCAACCTGCCCCACCTGCGCAGCTTCACCAACGGCCTCGAAATCGACCGGCCCGCCGTGAACGCCGGCCTCACCTTGCCCTACCACAACGGCCGCACCGAAGGCGTCAACACCCGCACCAAGAGGATCACGCGACAGATGCACGGACGAGCCGGATTCGACCTCCTCCGCCACCGCATCCTCCTGCCCTGACCGCTACCCGGCGTTACCACCGACTACGGGCCAGCGCCAGGGAGTTGACATCCATCGCAAGATCATGATCAAGGACGGCTACTCAACGTCACCGCCGACTACGGGCCAGAGCCAGTGACCGTACAGTCCCCAATCTGACGCAGGCGAACATCACGACTGGCATCCCTGGCCCCAGGGCGGATGAGCGGCGCCGTGTCAGCGGACGGTGAGGCCGCCGTCGACGTCGAGGATGGCGCCGGTGGTCCAGGTGGCGGAGGCCAGATAGGTGGCTGCGGCCGCGATGTCGGATGCGGTGCCCAGGCGTCCCAGGGGGTAGGACTGTTCGATCTGCCGGTCGTGGGAGTCACGCTGCTCGGCGCTCATGGGCTCAAGGTAGGAGCGTTCATAGGTGGGGGTGCGGACGGCGCCGGGGGCGATGGCGTTGACGCGTACGCCTTGGGGGCCGAGTTCGTTGGCCAGGGCCAGGGTCAGGGAGTTGAGGGCCCCCCGGGTGGCGGAGTAGGCGGCCGAGGGGCGGCCGGCGACCATCTTGTGGGCCCAGTAGCTACTGATGTTGATGATGTTCCCTTCGGCTGTCAGGAGGGCGGGCAGCAGCTGCTGGCTCAGCAACAGGGGTACCTCGACGTTGAGGCGCCACATTGTGTGCATCGCGTCGGTGGTGGTGTCGGCGAGCGAGGCGAAGTGTGCGGTTCCGACGCTGTTGACCAGGGTGTCAACCCGGTCGGTCAGGTTGCGGATCCGGTCGGCGATCTCGGCCGGGGCGCCGGGTGTGGCCAGGTCGGCGGAGACGGTGTGCACGGTGGTGCCGTGCTGGAGGAGGTTCTTGCGGGCCCTTTCGAGTTTGTCGTGGTCGCGGGCGACGAGGACCAGGTCGGCCCCGCTCCGGGCGAAGGTGTCGGCGATGGCGAGCCCCAGGCCCTCGCTGCCGCCGGTGACGACGGCGAGCGGGGCGGTGGTTCGGCGGGTGGGCATTTTGGTGTTCCTTGGCTGGTGGTCGGTGGAGATGCTCAGCACGCTGTGGTGGCGCAGCTCGCGGAGCTGGCTGGTGCGTGCGGACTCGATGCTGGTGAGGGCGTCGCTGCCCAGAGGCAGGCGCAGTGGCGGTTCGGGCAGATCCGCGAGGGCGATGAGGGCCCGGGCCGTGCGAGCGGGATCCCCGGTCTGGGCTCCTGCGGCACCGGCCGAGCGGGCCAGTGCCTCGTGAACGGGGGCGTAGTCGGGGATGGCTGCCTGCGCGGGAAGCCGCCCGGCCCAGGCGGCGCGGAAGTCGGTGCGGGTGGCGCCGGGTTCGACGATGGTCGTGTGAATCCCCAGCGGGGCGAGTTCGGCGGCCAGCGAGACGGAGAGCCCTTCCAGCGCGTGCTTGCTGGCGGTGTACGCGCCCATGCCGGGCGAGCCGATCTGTCCTGCCAGTGAGCTGATCTGCAGCACCCGGCCCGCCCTCGCTCTACGCAGATGCGGCAGGGCGGCCCGCAGGACGTTCACGGCGGCGAAGAAGTTCACCTCGAACTGAGCGCGAAGGCCGGCGTCGTCCAGTTCCTCCAACGGGCCCGCCAAGGCGTAGCCCGCGTTGTTGACCACCACGTCCAGCCGGCCGCACTCGGTCACAGCGCTGTCCAGCGCTCGTTGCAGCGCGACGGCGTCGGTGATGTCCGCATCCAGGGCGTGCAGGCGCCCGGGATGTGCGGCGGCAAGGCGCCGTAGCTCCTGCGGGCGGCGCGTTGGGGCGATCACACGCTCGCGGGCCGCGAGGACCGCACCGACCAGGGCGCGCCCCAGCCCGCCCGCGGCGCCGGTGACCAGCCATACACGGGAATCCACACTCCCACCTCCATCACCCAGAAGCGGACAAGACATGTCCGGTTATTCGAGAGTAGGTAAACGGACAAGTCTTGTCCACTTGTGGGTACGATAGGAGTCATGAGCGCCCAGAAACCGACAGCAGCAGCGCCGGTGCGTGCCGACGCACAGCGCAATGCAGAGCGGGTCCTGGCGGCGGCCCGCCGCGCCGTGGCCGCTCATGGGCTGGAGGTGAGTTTCCACGAGATCGCGCGGGAGGCGGGTGTGGGCGTGGGCACCGTCTACCGGCGTTACCCCGAGCGCGAGCAGCTCATGGCAGCCGTGCTAGGAGACATCCTCGGCGAACTGACCGCCACTGCCCGCCGGGCCCTGGAAGCCGAGGGCGCGTGGGACGGCTTCGTTCTGCTGTTTGGCGACCTGACCCTGCGCAGCGCGCAGAACGCGGGCCTGTCGAGCTCCCTCGGTCAGCACGGCGGCCCGGCGATCGCCGCGCAGCGCCGCCAGCTCCTGGACCTCGCCCGGCTCGTGGTCGAGCGTGCCCAGGGTGCCGGATCCCTGCGGCGCGACCTGACCTGGCAGGACGTGCTGCAGTTGACGCAGGCCGCCACGGCGTCCGGCTGCGCCCTGGGGCTTGAGCCGGACCCTGCCCGCAGCCGCCAGGCGACGCTCGCCGTCCTCCTCGACGGGCTGCGGACGGATACTCGGTGACGGACCGGCGAGGGCACCGTGAGGTGCTCACAGGCTAAAGCCCAAGGCCATGAAGTTAGGGGTCGGGTCGGTGGTTGCAAGTGGTGTCTGATCTGGGGAATGCCGGACGCGAGAAGCGGAGCCCCGGTAGAACTGGCTGGTCCGCCAAGACAAGCCGTTCACAGCACCGGAGGCTCCGCTGTCGGGTCAGTGTGTCATCAGCCGCGAGATCGCGGTAGCCGATGGTCGTTTCGCTCCGGGGCATCTGGGCGAGCTGACGCAGATCGTCCCGTTCGAGATGGTCGACGCCGCCCTGGCCGAGTGCGGGGCCGTCCAGCAGCGGTTGCGGAAACTCCCGGCCCGGGTGGTCGTCTACCTCCTCCTGGCTGCCGCTCTGTTCGAGATCTGGGGGAGTTGACCCAGATCGTGGACTTCGCGCTGGTGGATGCGGTGCTGGAGGAGACTGGTCGGCGCGAGAAGCGCGTGCGGCTGCTGCCTTCGCGGGTGGTGGTGTACTTCGTGCTCGCTCTCGCGCTGTTCGAACACTGCTCGTACCGCACGGTGTGGTCCAAGATGACCGCCGCGCTGACCCCGCTGGCCCTGGTGCGTCCTGCGACCTCCTCGCTGACGCGGGCCAGGCGGAGGGTGGGGGCCGCACCTCTGCGGCGTCTGTTCGAGACGCTCGCTGGGCCCGTCGCCCGCCCCGGGCAGGCCGGGGCCTTCGCACGGTGGCCGTCGACGGTACCCTGCTGCACACCCCCGATGATGAGTCGGTCACCTGGCTCTACCCCAAGCGGGCCGGGGAGAGTCTGGAGTTCGGCTACCCGCTGCTGCGGCTGCTGACCCTGGTCGCGTGCGGCACCCGCGCGCTCATGGCCACCGCCTTCGGGCCGGAGTCCGAGGGCGAACTCCCCTACGCCAAGCGGCTTCTGACCGCCCTGGACAAGACAATGCTCCTGCTGGCCGACGCGGCATTCGACGGCAACGAGTTCCTTGATGCCGTCCATCAGAGCGGGGCGCGGTACCTGGTGCATTCCGGGGCCCGCCGTGTCCCCACCCCTGCCGAGCACCTGGGCGACGGCTCCTACATCGCCCGCATCGGCTACGGCGTCCTGCGGGTGCTGCTGCCGGTGCGCGTGATCGAGGCGACTCTCACCCTCACCTTGGCCGATGGCACCGTCCGCATCGAGCAGTGGCGGCTGATCACCAACCTGCTCGACCCCGTCCGTTTCCCGGCCGCCGAACTCGTTGATCTCTATCACCGCAGGTGGCAGGCAGAGACGACGTATTTCTCGATCAAGGCCACCATGCTCGACGGCCGCGTCCTGCGCTCCCGCAGCATCGATGGCCTCGACCAGGAGGTCTACGCCCTGCTCACCGCCTACCAGGCTCTGATCCGCGCCGGCGACGACGCCCTGACCGGACGGCCGGAAGTACCCATGGACCGGATCAGTTTCACCGTCCTGCTGACCGCCGCAACCTGCACCGTCACCGCCGGCCATGGAATCTTCCCTGGCACCCTCATAGACCTGGTCGGCTCGACCGGCCACGCCGCCCTGGGCGACCTCCTGCCCGCCCACCGCCGGCAACGGGTGAAGGCCCGTACTCGCAAGAACCCCACCAGCAGGTACGGCCCGAACGCCGGACAACACCCCCAGAAGTCCCAGAACTACACCGTCCACGCCGCCATCGCATTCTTCGAGCACGGCCTCAGCAACCGCTCACGGCGCTAACGCAACGGTGTTGACTTCAGGTCGGATTGGCGAAGGAGCCGGACAAGTCGGATGCGCTTGGTGGCTGCGACTTGCGAGTCACCCGCCGCCGGCTGAACCGAGTCTGGGTCGCGCACGAGTGCTCGGACGCGGTGGCCACGCTGAGCGGCCTGTTCGAGGACGTGTACACCGGTGCGGCCGCTGCCACCAAGGACGATCAGAGCAGCCACGAGGGTTACTCCGCGGTCGGTTCGGGGTTCAGGCGGCGGTCGTGCCGTCGGCGATCGTGGCGGCGAGTTCGCGGGCACGGTGGTGGGCGCTGGCCATGGATGCCTCGTGCCTCGGCAGCAGGGCGGCCAGGGCCGGGGCGTGGGGCACCATCGTCAGTTCGGGAATGACGGTGGTGACGTCGAGGCCGAGCATGTCCTCACGGCCGAGCACGGCCTTGAGGGTGGGCACGACGTAGTCCAGGCCGTGCTTGGGTGCGCCGGGACCGTATCCGCCGCCGCGCGCCGAAATCACCACGGCTGGACGACCGGCAGCCGGCGAGGGAGCCTCGAAGTCCATGGTGCGGCCGAAGACCATGATCTGGTCCAGCCACGCCTTGAACACCGACGGCATCGTCAGGTTGTACATCGGGACTGTGAAGAGATAGGCGCTCGCGCCGAGGAACTCTTCGATCAACGCGTCCTGCATCGCGGCCGCCTCGGCCTCCTCGGGCGTGTACCGAGCGGGGGCGGTGGCGCGGGCGGTGATGCCGGCCGCGGAAAGATGGGGCACGGGCGAAGCGGCCAGGTCGCGGTGAACGACGTCGCCGCTCCAGCCGTCGAGGAAGGACTGCGCGACCTGGCGCGAGACCGATGCCTCGCCGAGCGAGGAGGAGTCGATGTGAAGCAGGTACGACATGGGGTGGGTCCTTTCGGAGTGGTTGCGAGCCTGCTCCAGCGATCCGAGAGCGGGCCCGCACGAGGGGCTGTGGTCGTGGATTGGCGTGTGGTCGCCCCGAGGGCGTTACATACTGGTAGTGCGGTTACACACCGGATGAGAGGTTGTTGAGATGGCGTCAGCGCGACAGATCGCAGGTCCGTGCCAGACATGGCCGGAGGACAGCGGGTTCATCCGTGAGGTGCTCGACCGCATCGGCGACAAGTGGACCGTGCTGATCATCAGCACCCTGAACACCGGTCCGTTGCGGTACTCCGACTTGCAGGCGAGCATCTCGGGGATCTCCCAGCGGATGCTGACCCAGACGCTCAAGCACCTCGAGCGCGATGGGCTGATCACCCGGACCGCGTACCCCGAGGTCCCTCCAAGGGTGGAGTACGAGCTCACCAAGCTGGGCCGGTCGCTGATGGAAGCGGTCATGGCGATGGCCGGCTGGGCCGCCGCCCACCACCGCGAGATCGCCGCCAACCGGGCGGCCAGCGAGCTGACCGGAGTCGGCCGAGGCAAGGCCGCAGTCAGCGCGTAGACGCACCGCGGCGACGGTGGTGGCTCACCGCTCCGCAGCGCTCGGCGCGTCGTGCGCGGCCGTCTCGTCGGGAGCCTCGGCGCGGCCTGTCTCGTCGATGTGGCGGACTCCGGTGTCGGGCTCGCACCACCCGCCGGCAGGGGCCGCGACGATCTGGAGGCCACCCTTCGGCTCGCTCATGACACACGCTCGCTCGAAACGGGCCCGGCCACCTGCTTCAGCAGCTGGCCGTAGACCGGAACCTCCTGGGCACCCGGGGCAGCGACCCGCCGGTCGAGGACGACGAACGGCACGCCGGTCGCGCCCAGCTCCGCACCTTCGGTTCGGTCGGCGCGTACGCGGTCGGCGTACTCACCGCTCGCGAGGATCGCGTGCACTCGCCGGCCGTCCAGCCCGACCGACTCGGCGACCCCGGCCAGGGCGTCAGGGGCGTAAGGGTTGAGGGCGCCGGCGAAGAAGCCGTCCTGGACAGTCGAGAAGAACTCGAACCCCAGCCCCTCGTTGTTGGCGTACTGCACCACGCGGTGCAGGTCGAAGGTGTTGGCACTGAGACGGTCCAGCGTGAACTCGAGGCCCTCCCTGCGGGCGATCGCCTGGATCCGGCGCTCTGCCGCCATGAAATGGGCGGCGGTTCCGCCGTGGGTACGAATGAAGGCTTCCTCGATCGTCTCCGGCTGCTTCGGCGCGGCCGGGTTCAGCTCGAAGGACCGCATCACGACCTTGAACCGATCCGCGTCCGGGCGGTGCTCGATCGCGGTCCGGAGCCGGTGCTTAGCGACATAGCACCACGGGCAAGCCAGGTCGGACCACATCTCGATGACGACCTGCGCCCCCTCGGGGTGCGTTACCTGCTCAACCATCTTCCTTCTTCACCTCACTAGTAGTGCGTAACACCATCATGAGTGAGTAAGGGAGAGCTTACAAAAGGCACTTTCAAGTGCGTGGGCACCGCCCGGCAGGCACTACACCCTCATCTGCGAAGAGCCCGAGGGTGATCACCGAGTCTGCCGCCGCGCAGTGGAACCTCGAACTGGACGATCTCTTCCTGACCATCGGGCACCGCTTCGGCCGAGTCGAGCTTCGCCGCCGCATGCGGGACTACGTGCGCGGGCTGCTCGCGCCGGTGGCCCGCAAGAACAGCTGGGTGCGCCACGAGGCGCCATGTGACCGAGTGGAGGTGCGAGACCCTGCGCCACGAGGCGCTGTGATCCGCGTGCGGGTGTGAGACCCGCACCGTCGCCCCGTCGCAGCGGGACGACAGAAGCAGGGGGCAGTCGGGCCCGGCGAGTCGGCCGAGTCTGGTGGAGAGCAGCCCCGACAACGACGGGACGCACCGGAACTACCGGACGGTGCGGGTCCGGCAAGCGAGACGGGAAGGTGGACGCGAGGAACCAGCGGTGTAAAGCCCCTCAAGACCTCCACCAGCTCAAACCCGGTGGATCTGGGCTGGATCGCGGTGCACACTGCCCGTACGGGCAGGAACTCCTGGATCGGATTGATCTTGCCGGTCGGGAGGCCACGGTGAAGGACTGCGGCGTAACCGTGGCGATGCCGCAGGGGCAAAGCTGGCCGCCTCACCCGACGAGCGGATCACAGTGAACGTGGGAACCACCTCGAAGCTTTCGTCTCAGTGCACCTTCGTCGAGCTCTCCTTGGCGGTCGAGCATCGGCGCGGGCACGGTGCGCTGTACGCGGACCTGGACCGTGGCTGGCTGGAGCCGACACGGTTGCGTCGCGCGCTGGCGGGCCTGCCGCTGCCGAAGGCGGCCGACGGGCGGATCGTGCTCGCCGTGGACGTGTCGCACTGGCTGCGACCCGACGCTCCCACCAGCGGCGACCGGCTGTTCTGTCATGTCTATGGACGCGGTGACCGCAGCTCGGACCAGCTGGTGCCCGGCTGGCCCTACTCCTTCGTCGCGGCCCTGGAGTCCGGCCGCACCTCCTGGGTCGCTCTCCTGGACGCGGTCCGTCTGGGCCCGGCCGACGACGCGACGACCGTCACTGACTCCCAACTCCGCGATGTCGTCGAGCGGTTGACGAATGCAGGCCACTGGGAGCCGGGCGATCCGGACATCCTGATCGTGATGGACTCCGGCTACGACGTCGCCTACCTGACCCACGCTCTCGCCGATCTGCCCGTCGTGCTGGTCGGGCGCCTGCGCTCTGACCGGGTCATGCTCCGCGACCCCGGCCCCGCCCGGTCGGGCCGCCGGGGCGGGCGTCCTCGCCGGCACGGCGGCGTCCTCACGTTCAAGAAGCCCGACAGCTGGCACGAGCCCGACGTCACGACCGCCACGGACACCACCCGCTACGGCACAGCCACCGCAACGGCCTGGGACCGGATGCATCCCCGGCTCACCCACCGCGGCCCCTGGCTGAACCACACCAAGGAAGAACTCCCCGTCCTGCACGGCACGTTGATCCTCCTGAAGGTCGAGCGGCTGCCCGGTGACCGCGACCCGAAACCGGTCTGGCTGTGGTGCTCGGCCACCGCCGCCACACCGGCGGACCTGGACCGCTGGTGGCAGGCCTTCCTCCGCCGCTTCGACCTGGAGCACACCTTCCGGCTGATGAAACAGACCCTGGGCTGGACCGCCCCGAAGGTCAGGAACCCCGACACGGCCGACCTGTGGACCTGGCTGATCATCACCGCCCACACCCAGCTCCGCCTTGCCCGGCCCCTTGCCGAGGACCTCCGTCGCCCATGGCGGGTCTTCGAATTTAGGCGGGGTGGAGGTGTCCGCGGGCTCGGCGGGTAGTCACGCAGCGTGTGCGTAGGCGCTGGTTGGCGGGATTGCGGAAGCCGTGGGCGGCGCGGGTGACGAGTTTGATCACGCGGTTGATGCCTTCACTCTTGGCGTTGCTGTGGCCGGTGGCGATGAACGCGGCGATCTCGGGCCACCAGCGGTCCACCGTGGTGGCCAGCTGGCGGGTTTCGGGGATCTCGGAGTCGGCGCACCAGGTCAGGAACTTCCACCGCAGGTGGCCGATGCGGTGGTGGTCGGCGCCGGTGCGGGCGCAGGCGAGCAGGTCCCGTAGCCGTTCCTTGGCGATCCAGGCGGTCAGCAGGGTCATGCCGATGCTCCCGGCGTCGATGAGCGCGTTCCACATCGTGCTGAACTGGGCGTCGGTGAGGTCTTCCCGGTTACGCAGCAGTCGGCGCCGTGCTTTCCACTCCGGGTCGCAGGCCCGGCCGCGCCGACCGCGCAGGGTGGCGGTGGTCCGTCTGCGGACGGTGTTGAGCATCTTGTTGGCGAGCTGGACCACGTGGAAATGGTCGACCACGACCGTGGCGTGCGGCAGCCCGGTGCGGATCGCGGCGCGGTAGCCGGGGGACATGTCGATCGCGACGCAGCGGATCTGCCGGCGCCATTCCAGCGGGGTGGTGGCCAGCCAGGCCAGCACGTCCGAAGGAGCGCGTCCCTCGACCTGCCCGAGCAGGCCCTGGACACCGAAAGCGTCCACGAAGCCGGTGTGCCAGCGGTCGGCGGCCGGTTCCCACCTGCCGGTGTCCGCATTCTGGCACCATTGCATGCGTCCCCGGCGGGTCTCGTCGATCCCGAGGACCTCGACCGGTTTGAGGGCCGCAGCCGTCACCTCCTGCCCGGCCGTGCGGAAGGCGTCCATCACCGTGGGCCAGGACAGGCCCAGGTCCCGGGCCGCCTGGACGACCGTGGAACCGGCATCGCGCACCCGCCGCCCGGCCGCACTCCGCAGCCGCTCGGTGATCCTCGCCCCGGCCGGGACCTGGCTCACCTGCTCGGTGAAGCTCCGGCGCGGGCAGGCCGGCTCGGTGCAGTACCAGCGGCGATTGCGCCACACCAGTTCCAGCCCCCGCTCGCCGAAGGGCAGATCTCGCGGGCGGGTCTGCACGAAGCCCTTGACGCGTACGGCGAACACCCCGCAGGAGGGGCAGGCCCGCGCGGCCTCGTCCGCGGTGGTCAGGTGCACCCGCCGGGTGCCGTCCGCGAGCCGCTCGACCTTTTGAACGGCCAGGCCGTCCAGGTCCAGCAGCAACGTCGTGGTCGGCGCTCGGCAAAACTGAGCACCGACAGGTATGAGGACCAAGGCAGAGAGAATCCCCCGGATGTTCATCCACAACGAGCAGCACGCCCGCGACGTCCTCATCGAGTACGCCGCGCACTACAACACCGGTATCCCACATCGGTCTTGCACCCCGTTGCCGGTGTGCGACAGCACGGCGTCCCGGCGGGCCAGCGCGGCGGCCCGGCGCGGGGCGCCCGGATGGGTCCAGCCGTGGATGTCGGCGCGGATCAGCGCGCCGATCCACTCCTGGTACGGGTTGTCGTACGTCGCCGTCAGCGGCGGCTTCAGCCCGTCCGTGAGATTGCGGTAGGCCGCCCGTTCCGCGGTGAACGTCTGCAGATACGGCAGCCTGAGCAGCCACACCTCGCCGACCTGCTCGGTGCTGAAGCCGAAGCCGTGGGTCTCCAGCAGGTGCAGGCCGAGGATCGCGTAGTCGACGTCGTCGTCGCGGCAGCTGCCGTGCACCCGGCCGCGCACACAGCTCGGCCACTCCGGGCGCAGCGCGGCGCGGTCGCGCTCGTCGGCGGGCTCGGGGAGGTAGTCGGTGAGCGGCAGGGCGTCCGCCCGCCGCAGATAGCCGTCGATGCGGTCGCGCGTCCACAGATCGCCGCGCTCGACCGGCTTGCCGAGCATGTTGCCCGCGATCCGGCCCAGCCAGCCACCGAGGACACGGTCGGCGAGTCGGGGTTCGCTGCGCACAGGGGTCATGGCATCGGTCTACCCGATTCCGGCCTGCCGCCACGCGGCGTTCGGGGCACGGCAGGGGGCATGACGGCCCGGCCGTCCGCCCGTTAAGGTCGCAGCGGCGCGACCGGTCCCGACGTGCGCGGGGCCCGGAGAGCAAGGGGTGGAAAGTGGCGGACGCTGCAGTGCACGGGACCCGGCGGGTGCTCGTCGCCGCGGACAAGTTCAAGGGCTCGCTGACGGCCGCACAGGTCGCCGAGCGGGTGACGGCCGGGCTGCGCCGGGTCGTGCCGGATCTTGAGGTGGAGGCGCTGCCCGTGGCCGACGGCGGCGACGGGACGGTGGCCGCGGCGGTCGCGGCCGGTTTCCAGCGGCGGCAGGCACGGGTCGCCGGGCCGCTCGGTGAGCCGGTGACGGCGGCGTTCGCGCTGCGCGGCGACACCGCGGTCGTGGAGATGGCGGAGGCCAGCGGCCTGCAACGGCTGCCGGCCGGCGTGTTCGCGCCGCTCACGGCATCCACGTACGGCTCGGGTGAGCTGCTGCGGGCCGCGCTGGACGCGGGCGCGCGGACGATCGTGTTCGGCGTGGGCGGCAGCGCGACGACCGACGGCGGGGCCGGGATGCTGTCCGCGCTGGGCGCGCGGTTCCTGGACGGGGACGGCGAACCGGTGGCGCCGGGCGGCGGCGGGCTGGCCGAGCTGGCGCGGGCCGAGCTGTCCGGCCTCGACCCGAGGCTCGCCGAGGTCGAGCTGGTGCTCGCCAGTGACGTGGACAATCCGCTGACCGGCCCGAAGGGCGCCCCCGCCGTGTACGGGCCGCAAAAAGGGGCGTCGCCGGACGACGTGGCCGCGCTGGACGCCGCGCTGGCGCACTACGCGAAGGTGCTGGAGGCCGCGGTCGGACCGCGGGCGGCCGGGCGCGCGGCGGCACCGGGGGCGGGCGCCGCGGGCGGCATCGGGTACGGGGCGCTGCTCCTGGGGGCGCGGTTCCGTCCCGGTATCGAGGTCATGCTGGACGTGCTGGGTTTCGCACCCGCGCTGGACCGGGCCACGCTGGTGATCACCGGCGAGGGTTCCCTGGACGAGCAGACCCTGCACGGCAAGGCACCGGCCGGGGTCGCCGCGGCGGCCCACGCGGCGGGCAAGGAGGTGGTCGCGGTGTGCGGCCGGCTGGCGTTGTCGCCGCGGGCGCTGGGTCTGGCAGGGATCCGGCGGGCGTACGCGTTGACGGAGGTCGAGCCGGACGTGTCCCGGTGCATGGCGGACGCGGGCCCGCTCCTGGAACACCTCGCCACCCGCATCGCGCACGACTTCCTGCTCTGAGACACCGGCACCTCGAAACATCGCGGCATCACGGCGTCACGACACCGCGGCGTCACGACGTCAGCACCCCGGGCGTCACGACGTCACGACATCGCGGCATCCATGGCAAAGGGGCCCCGAACCGGTCGGTTCGGGGCCCCTCCTCGTCCGCTACGGCTACGGCAGCTGGGCCGCCCGTGCCTCGCGCCGGTTGTCCCGGAAGTTGTTCACCCGGCGGGCCGTGGCGAACAGCGGGATCACCGCGCCCATGACGAGCTGGAGCGCGCAGCCGGTCTGCAGCAGCAGCTGGCCGCTGGGGGCGTCGAACGCCCAGGCGGCCAGCAGGCCCATCGACAGCACGATCCAGGACAGCATCGCCACCGCGAGACGGCCCCGCGGCTTCGGGTACTCGACCCGGCTCACCATCAGCCAGGCCGTGCCCAGGATGGCGAGGAGCGTCGCCACGAAGGGCAGCTCAAGCAGCACGATGGAGACGACCGTCAGCGCGCCGAACGGGCTCGGCATGCCTTGGAACAGTCCGTTCGGCGGCGTCACACAGGAGAAGCGGGCCAGCCGCAGCACCACGGCGAGCAGCACGACGATCGCGCCTAGCGCCGCCATCCGCTGGTGCGCGTCGTCCGCGACCATGCCGTACACGAGGACGAAGTAGGCGGGTGCCAGGCCGAAGCTGATCAGGTCGGAGAGGTTGTCCAGCTCCGCGCCCATCGGGGAGCTGCGGAGCTTGCGTGCCACCAGGCCGTCGAACAGGTCGAAGACGGCGGCGCACAGCATCAGGATGACCGCCGTGGCCGCGCTGTGGCGGGCCATGCCGGTCTCCTGGCTGCCGGTGAGGTGCGGGATCAGGATGCCGGTGGTGGTGAAGTACACCGCCATGAAGCCGCACGTGGCGTTGCCGAGGGTGAGGGTGTCCGCTATCGAGAGGCGCAGCGAGAGGGGCATCTCCTCCTCTTCGTCGGCCTCGTCGGCCTCGGGCACCCAGCCCGTCTGTGTCTCTGGATCAATCACGGTCAATGCGAGTCACCCCAGCCACGGTCTTCTGGCCGACCTCGACCGCGACCTCCACGCCCTCGGGCAGATAGAGGTCGACACGCGAGCCGAAGCGGATCAGACCGATCCGGTCGCCCTGCTCCAGCTTCGTACCCTGCGGGACGTAGGGCACGATGCGGCGGGCCACCGCGCCGGCGATCTGGATCATTTCGATGTCGCCGAGTTCGGTGTCGAAATGCCAGACTACGCGCTCGTTGTTCTCGCTCTCCTTGTTGAACGCGGGAACGAAGCCTCCGGGGACGTGCTCGACCGAGGTGACCGTGCCGGAGAGCGGCGCGCGGTTCACATGGACGTTGAGCGGGCTCATGAAGATCGCGACACGGGTGCGTCCGTCCTTCCACGGCATGATGCTCTGCACCACACCGTCGGCGGGCGAGACGACCCGGCCCGTGGCGATCTCACGTTCGGGGTCGCGGAAGAACCACAGCATGCCCGCCGCGAGCGCGGTGGCGGGCACGGCCACGGCCCTGGCGGCGCCGGAGCGGCGGGCGCGGGCCAGGCTGAGGGCTGCGGTGGCGACGGTCGGGAGAAGCCACGGCGATGCTCCGCGCGCGAGGCGTACGCCGACCAGGCTGTCTCGGGGTGCAGAGGTTTGGCTGTGGGGCATGGATGACCTTCGTAGCGGATGATGCCGCGCTTCGATCGGGGGACGGCGGCTTTCCGGGATCGTACCGGTCGCGGGCCACAACTGGGCAAGCCAGGAAGCCGAGTCGGCGGCCGAAGACCGCTGACGGGGTGTGACCTTCTTCTCGAAGAAAACACCCCGTACTCGGACAATCAACCCTGGAATCGATACGCTTCGAGCAGCCTGCGGCCGATGATCATTTTCTGGATTTCGGCGGTGCCCTCACCGATCAGCAGCATCGGGGCCTCCCGGTAGAGCCGTTCGATCTCGTACTCCTTGGAGAAGCCGTAGCCGCCGTGGATGCGGAAGGCGTCCTCCACGACCTCCTTGCAGTACTCGGACGCGAGGTACTTGGCCATCCCCGCCTCCAGGTCGTTTCGTTCGCCCGAATCCTTTTTGCGGGCCGCGTTGACCATCATGGCATGCGCGGCCTCGACCTTCGTGGCCATCTCCGCCAGCTTGAACTGGATGGCCTGGTGCTGCGCGATCGGCTTGCCGAAGGTGTGCCGCTGCTGGGCGTAGGCGATGGCGAGTTCGAAGGCGCGCTGGGCGACGCCGGAGCCCCGCGCGGCCACGTTGACGCGGCCCACCTCCACCCCGTCCATCATTTGGTAAAAACCTCGGCCGGTGACACCGCCCAGCACCCGATCGGCCGGAAGCCGCAGCCCGTCCATGATCATTTCGGTGGTGTCGACGCCCTTGTATCCCATCTTGTCGATCTTGCCGGGGATGGTCAGGCCGGGGCGGACCTCGCCGAAGCCGGGCTCCTTCTCCACGAGGAACGTCGTCATCGACCTGTGCGGGGCGGCGGCCGTCCGCGAAGCGGCGTCCTGCGACGGGGAGTGTCCTTCGTCACCGGTGTCGCTGCTGTCACTCTTGTCGCCGTTGTCGCTGCTGTCACTGCGCACCAGGACGGCCACCAGGGACGACGTGCCGCCGTTGGTCAGCCACATCTTCTGGCCGGTCAGGACGTACTCGTCGCCGTCCCTGACCGCCTTGGACGTGATCGCCGACACATCGGAGCCGAGGCCCGGCTCCGACATCGAGAAGGCACCCCGGACGTCGCCGGCCGCCATCCTCGGCAGGAAGTGCTCCCGCTGCTCCTGTGTGCCGTGCTGCTTGAGCAGGTACGCCACGATGAAGTGCGTGTTGATGATGCCGGACACCGACATCCAGCCGCGGGCGATCTCCTCCACGCACAGGGCGTACGTCAGCAGCGACTCGCCGAGGCCCCCGTACTCCTCGGGGATCATCAGACCGAACAGGCCCAGCTCCTTGAGGCCGTCCACGATCTGCTGCGGGTACTCGTCACGGTGCTCAAGCTCCGTGGCGACCGGAAGGATCTCCTTGTCCACGAAGTCACGGACCGTGGAGACGATCTCCTGCTGGATGTCCGTCAGACCGGCGGTCTGGGCGAGGCGCGTCATCACTTCTCCGTCTTCTGCGCGGCAGCGTCCGGCTCGGGGCGGCCCGGCTGCTCTCCGCCGCGCTCCTTGAGATACGTCCCGGTGGGCACCATCACCTTGCGCCGGAAGACGCACACGAGGGTGCCGTCCTGCTTGTAGCCCCTGGTCTCGACGTGCACGATGCCCCGGTCGTCCCTCGACCTGGACAGCCGCTTGTCGAGCACGGTCGTCTCGCCGTAGACCGTGTCGCCGTGGAAGGTCGGCGCCACATGCCGCAGCGACTCGATCTCCAGGTTGGCGATCGCCTTGCCGGACACGTCCGGCACGGACATGCCGAGCAGCAGGGAGTAGATGTAGTTGCCCACGACGACGTTCTTGCCGAAGTCCGTCGTCTTCTCCGCGTAGTTGGCGTCCATGTGGAGCGGGTGGTGGTTCATCGTGAGCAGACAGAAGAGGTGGTCGTCGTACTCGGTGACCGTCTTGCCCGGCCAGTGCTTGTAGACCGCGCCGACCTCGAACTCCTCGTAGGTCCGTCCGAACTGCATCGCCGTCAGGCCCCCGGGATCTCGAAGGTGCTGGTGCGCCGCAGCCCCGCGGCCCGGCCCTTGCCGGCGACGACCAGCGCCATCTTCCGGCTGGCCTCGTCGATCATCTCGTCGCCGAGCATCGCGGAGCCCTTCTTGCCGCCCGCCTCGGACGTGTAGTAGTCGTACGCGTCCAGGATCAGCTCGGCGTGGTCGTAGTCCTCCTGGGAGGGCGAGAAGACCTCGTTGGCGGCGTCGACCTGGCCGGGGTGCAGCACCCACTTGCCGTCGAAGCCGAGGGCGGCGGCGCGGCCGGCCACCTCGCGGAAGCCGTCCACGTTGCGGATCTGCAGATAGGGGCCGTCGATCGCCTGGAGGTCGTGGGCCCGGGCCGCCATCAGGATCCTCATCAGGATGTAGTGGTAGGCGTCCGCCGGATAGCCGGGCGGCTGCTCGCCGACGACCAGGGACTTCATGTTGATCGACGCCATGAAGTCGGCCGGACCGAAGATGATGGTCTCGGTGCGCGCGCTGGCCGCGGCGATCTCGTTGACGTGGTTGAGCCCCTGCGCGTTCTCGATCTGCGCCTCGATGCCGATCCGGCCCACCTCGAAGCCCATCGCCTTCTCGATCTGGGTGAGCAGCAGGTCGAGCGCCACCACCTGCTCGGCGTTCTGCACCTTGGGCAGCATGATGCAGTCCAGGTTCGGCCCCGCGCCCTCGACCACCGTGACGACGTCCCGGTACGTCCACTCGGTCGTCCAGTCGTTGACCCGCACCACCCGCGTCTTGCCCGTCCAGTCGCCCTCGTTGAGGTACTTGACGATGGTGTGCCGCGCCTCGGGCTTGGCCAGCGGCGCGCACGCGTCCTCCAGGTCCAGGAAGACCTGGTCGGCCGGGAGACCCTGGGCCTTCTCCAGGAAGCGGGGGTTGCTTCCCGGCACGGCCAGGCAGGAGCGCCGCGGACGAAGACGGTTGACTGTCATGCGGGGACCTCCAGGGGTTCGAGCTTGTTCGCTTTGCGGATCTCGTCGACGATACGGCCGATGATCCCGGTGATGTCGAAGTCCTTCGGGGTGAAGACCGCGGCCACTCCAGCGGCCCTGAGCCGTTCGGCGTCACCGTTCGGGATGATCCCGCCGACGATCACCGGGATGTCGGCGGCACCGGCCTCGCGCAGCCGCTCCAGCACGTCCGGCACCAGCCGGGCGTGCGAGCCGGACAGGACGGACAGGCCGACCGCGTGCACGTCCTCGGCGAGCGCCGCGTCCACGATCTGCCCGGGGGTGAGCCGGATGCCCTGGTAGACCACCTCGAACCCGGCGTCCCTCGCGCGCACGGCGATCTGCTCGGCGCCGTTGGAATGCCCGTCAAGGCCGGGCTTGCCGACGAGGAAGCGCAGCTTGCCGGTGCCCAGGTCGCGGGCGGTGGCGGCCACCCTGGCGCGGACGCCGGCCAGCGCCGAGCCCTCCTCGGCGGCCACCGCCACCGGTGCGGCCGCGACCCCGGTGGGCGCCCGGTACTCGCCGAACACCTCGCGCAGGGCCCCGGCCCACTCGCCGGTCGTCACGCCCGCGCGGGCGCACTCCAAGGTGGCCTCCATGAGGTTGTCGGTGCCCTTGGCCGCCGCCTTCAGCCGCTCCAGCGCCTTGCACGGGCGCGGGTGGTTGAACGGCGGCTGGTACCGGGTGTCGCGCCAGCGCCGCAGGGCGTCGACCACCCGGGCCTCGATCGCCGGGTCGACCGTCTGGACCGCGGTGTCCAGGTCGGCCGTGAGCGGGCTCGGCTCGGTGGTCTCGAAGACGTTGACGCCGACGATCTTCTCCTCGCCGGACTCGATACGGGCCCGGCGCTCGGCGTGGGACGCCACGAGCCGCGACTTGAGATAGCCGGACTCGACGGCGGCCAGCGCGCCGCCCATCTCCTGAATGTGCTCGATCTCCGCGAGGGACTCCTCGACGAGCCGGGCGACCTCGGCCTCGACGACGTGCGAGCCCTCGAAGATGTCGTCGTACTCCAGCAGGTCGCTCTCGTGCGCGAGGACCTGCTGGATGCGCAGCGACCACTGCTGGTCCCAGGGCCGGGGCAGGCCCAGCGCCTCGTTCCAGGCCGGCAGCTGCACGGCACGCGCGCGTGCGTCCTTGGACAGGGTCACCGCCAGCATTTCGAGCACGATCCGCTGGACGTTGTTCTCGGGCTGCGCCTCGGTCAGGCCCAGGGAGTTGACCTGGACGCCGTAGCGGAAGCGCCGCTGCTTGGGGTCCTGGATGCCGTACCGCTCACGGGTGATGCGGTCCCAGATCCGGCCGAAGGCCCGCATCTTGCACATCTCCTCGATGAAGCGGACGCCCGCGTTCACGAAGAAGGAGATACGGGCCACCACGTCGCCCATGCGCTCCTCGGGCACCTGCCCACGGGCGCGCACGGCGTCGAGCACGGCGATCGCGGTGCACATGGCGTACGCGATCTCCTGCACCGGCGTGGCCCCGGCCTCCTGAAGGTGGTAGCTGCAGATGTTGATCGGGTTCCACTTCGGGATGTGCGCGACCGTGTACGCGATCATGTCCGTCGTCAGCCGGAGCGAGGGCCCCGGCGGGAAGACATGCGTCCCGCGGGACAGATACTCCTTGACGATGTCGTTCTGGGTCGTGCCCTGGAGGCTGCTGATGTCCGCGCCCTGCTCCTCGGCGACGACCTGGTAGAGCGCCAGCAGCCACATGGCGGTGGCGTTGATCGTCATCGAGGTGTTCATCCGCTCCAGGGGGATGTCCTCAAAGAGGCGGCGCATGTCGCCGAGGTGCGCCACCGGCACGCCGACCCGGCCGACCTCACCGCGGGCGAGGACGTGGTCGGGGTCGTAGCCGGTCTGCGTCGGCAGGTCGAACGCGACGGACAGACCGGTCTGCCCCTTGGCGAGGTTGCGCCGGTACAGCTCGTTGGACGCCTCGGCCGTGGAGTGGCCGGCATAGGTCCGCATGAGCCACGGCCGGTCCCGTTCCTTCGGTGTCTGCGGCTGACGCTCGCTCATATGCGCCCCTCACACGTTGCGGAAGCGGTTGATGGCGTGGATGTGTTGGGCGCGTAGTTCCTGGTCGCGTATGCCCAGGCCCTCTTCGGGGGCGAGGCAGAGGACGCCGACCTTGCCCTGGTGGATGTTGCGGTGCACGTCGTGGGCGGCCTGTCCGGTGTCCTGGAGGGAGTAGACGCGGGAGAGGGTGGGGTGGATCTTGGCTTTGGCGACGAGCCGGTTGGCTTCCCATGCTTCGCGGTAGTTGGCGAAGTGTGAGCCGATGATGCGTTTCAGGGACATCCACAGGTAGCGGTTGTCGTATTCGTGGGTGTAGCCGGAGGTGGAGGCGCAGGTGACGACGGTGCCGCCTTTGCGGGTGACGTAGACGGAGGCGCCGAAGGTGTCGCGGCCGGGGTGTTCGAAGACGATGTCGACGTCTTCGCCGCCGGTGAGTTCGCGGATGCGGGTGCCGAGGCGTTTCCATTCGCGGGGGTTCTGGGTGTGTTCGTCCTTCCAGAAGCGGTAGTTCTCGGCGGTGCGGTCGATGATGGCTTCGGCGCCCATGGCGCGGCAGATGGCGGCTTTGTGGGGGGAGGAGACGACGCAGACGGGGGTGGCGCCGCCGGCGAGGGCGAACTGGGTGGCGTAGGAGCCGAGTCCGCCGCTGGCGCCCCAGATGAGGACGTTGTCGCCTTGTTTCATGGCGGCGCCGTTGCGGGAGACGAGTTGGCGGTAGGCGGTGGAGTTGACCAGGCCGGGGGCTGCGGCTTCCTCCCAGCTGAGGTGTCGTGGTTTGGGCATGAGCTGGTTGGATTTGACCAGGGCGATCTCGGCGAGGCCGCCGAAGTTGGTCTCGAAGCCCCAGATGCGTTGTTCGGGGTCGAGCATGGTGTCGTTGTGGCCGTCGGAGGATTCGAGTTCGACGGAGAGGCAGTGGGCGACGACTTCGTCGCCGGGTTTCCAGGCGTTGACGCCGGGGCCGGTGCGCAGGACGACGCCGGCGAGGTCGGAGCCGATGATGTGGTAGGGGAGGTCGTGGCGGGCGCTGAGGGGGGAGAGGCGGCCGTAGCGTTCCAGGAAGGCGAAGGTGGGCAGGGGTTCGAAGATCGAGGTCCATACGGAGTTGTAGTTGACGGAGGAGGCCATGACGGCCACCAGGGCTTCGCCGGGTCCCAGGTCGGGGGTGGGGACCTCGTCCAGGTGGAGGGACTTGCGTGGGTCCTTGTCGCGGGTGGCGAGCCCGTCGAACATGTCCGTCTCGTCCTTGTGCACGGTGATCGCGCGGTACGACTCGGGCAGCGGCAGGGCGGCGAAGTCGGCCGGCGTGGCGTCCGACGACTGGATCGCGGCCAGGATGTCCTTCACGGTCACGGTGTTGCCTCCTGCGGTGAACGCCCTGAGGGCGGGGCGCTGAGGGATGCGTCGGTGTGCTGCTGCGGATGGGGTGAAGAGGTGCCGTCGGTCCGGCGGGGTGGTGCTTCGGCAGCGCTTTGTGGCGCGGGAGGTTGCCTGTGACGCAGGCGTCCGGGCGCGCGAGCCGGGGGCTCTGCGGGGACAGCCGGCGTGCGTACGGTCGTCGCACTCCGGCCGCCCGGACATCTTCACCGTATGACACCGCGTGTCAGACGACAAGGCACTGAGTGCCAGAACATGCTCTCAAATGAAATCTTTACCTAACAGATGAGCGATGATCGATCGAACCGGTCGTGAAGCCCGCTCGACCTGGGTCATGTGGGGCAGCCGACCTGGGGCATGTGGGGCAGCCACATATGGCGGCCGCACATGGCAGAACGGCCACCCTGCGGGTGGCCGTTCTGCTGGGGGACGCCGTGGGTCAGCGGTCCTTGAGCGCCTGCTCGATGGTGCGCATGACCTCGTCCAGCGGGGCATCGGTGCGGGCCACCGTCACCAGGACCTCCCCCGGTGCGGACAGGGCCGCGGGAGCGATGGCGGAGGCGGGCCGGGACGCCGTGCCGCGGCCGGCCCCGATCCCGGTGCCGAACGTCTTCCGGACGATCGCGAAGGCGTGGTCCAGCTGGGCCTCGACATCGCCCTGGCCCTCGGCCCGCAGCCAGCGCCTGAGCACATGGTTGTGGGCGGTGACCACAGCGGACGCGGCGACCTCCGCCAGCAGCGGGTCGTCGTTGGCGTCGTCGTCGTGCGCATGCTCGTCGAAGTGGCCGAGGAGATAGCGGGTGAACAGGCGCTCGTAGCGGGCCACCGACGCGATCTCCGCCTCGCGCAGGGTGGGCACCTCGCGGGTGAGCCGGTAGCGGGCGACCGAGATCTCCGGCTGCGCCGCGTACATCCGCATGACCTCCTTGATGCCGCGGCACACGGTGTCGAGCGGATGCTCGTGCGCGGGGGCCGCGTTGAGCACGGCCTCCGCCCGGACCAGCGTGTCGTCGTGATCGGGGAAGATCGCCTCTTCCTTGGAGCGGAAGTGCCGGAAGAAGGTACGGCGGGCGACCCCGGCCGCGGCCGCGATCTCGTCGACGGTGGTCGCCTCGTACCCCTTGGTCGCGAACAACTCCATCGCTGCGGCCGCCAGTTCCCGGCGCATCTTGAGCCGCTGGGCGGCGGCACGGGAGCCGGCGGCACGCTCCGGAGCGTCGGGCGTGGCTGGTGTACGTGCGGACTTGGCGGGCTGGGACATGCCCCGAACGTACTGCATGTGCGCAGCTTGGCGCGCATGACCGGGTTTTCCCCGGCCCCCGGCGGGCGGGGGTGGTACGGCCGGGCCGAGCAGTCCGCCCCAGGCGCCGGCCCCGGCGGTGCCGCCGCGCCCGGTGAACCCGTCGCCGGGATGCTCAGCGGCGGGCATACTCGCGGAAGCCGCGGCCGGTCTTGCGGCCGAGGCAGCCCGCGGCCACCAGATGCTCCAGCAGCGGGGCCGGGGCCAGCCCCGGGTCGCGGAACTCGCGGTGCAGCACCTTCTCGATCGCCAGGGAGACATCGAGCCCGACCACGTCCAGCAGCTCGAAGGGCCCCATCGGATAGCCGCCGCCCAGCCTCATCGCCGCGTCGATGTCGTCCAGGGACGCGTAGTGCTCCTGCACCATCTTGATCGCGTTGTTGAGGTACGGGAACAGCAGGGCGTTGACGATGAAGCCGGCCCGGTCGCCGCAGTCCACCGGGTGCTTCCTGACGGTGGCGCAGACCTCGCGGGCCGTCGCGTGGACGTCGTCCGCCGTGAGCACGGTGCGCACCACCTCGACCAGCTTCATGGCCGGCGCCGGGTTGAAGAAGTGCATCCCGATCACGTCCTGCGGGCGCGAGGTGGCGCGGGCGCAGGCGATCACGGGCAGTGACGAGGTCGTGGTGGCGAGGACCGCACCCGGCCTGCAGACCTTGTCCAGCGTCGCGAACAGCTGCCGCTTGACCTCCAGGTCCTCGGCGACCGCCTCGATCGCCAGGTCGACGTCGGCGAAGGCGTCGCAGGAGCCGGCCGGGGTGATCCGGTCCAGGGTCCGGGCCGCGGCCTCGGCCGTCAGCCGTCCCTTGTCGACGGAACGGGAGAGCGAGGCGCCGATCCGGGCTCTGGCGGCCTGTGCCTTCTCCTCGCCGCGGGCGGCGAGGACCACGTCGTACCCGGCCTTGGCGAACACCTCGGCGATGCCCGAGGCCATGGTCCCCGAACCGGCGACGCCGACCGAGCGGACCGGGCGGCCCGGGGTGAGGAAGGCGCCCTCCAGCGGGGTCAGCGCGTCCCGCACCACCGTGGCACTGCCCGGGGCCTCGTACGTGTAGAAGCCGCGGCCCGACTTGCGGCCGGTCAGCCCCGCCTCGCTGAGCTGCTTCAGGATCGGCGCGGGGGCGTGCAGCCGGTCCCGGGAGGCGGCGTACATGGCTTCCAGGACGGTGCGCGCGGTGTCGACGCCGATGAGGTCGAGCAGGGCGAGCGGGCCCATCGGCAGGCCGCAGCCGAGCCGCATCGCGGCGTCGATGTCCTCGCGCGAGGCGTACTTCGCCTCGTACATCGCGGCCGCCTGGTTGAGGTAGCCGAACAGCAGGCCGTCCGCGACGAACCCCGGACGGTCGCCGACCGCGACCGGCTCCTTGCCCAGTTCGACCGCGAGGTCCGTGACCGCGGCGACGGCCTGCGGCGCCGTCAGCACGGACGAGACGACCTCGACGAGCCGCATCGCGGGCGCCGGATTGAAGAAGTGCAGGCCGAGCACGCGCTCCGGGCGGGCCGAGTCGGCGGCCAGCCGGGTCACCGACAGCGCGTTGGTGCCCGTCGCCAGGATCGTCTGCGGCCGCACGATGCCGTCCAGTTCGCGCAAGACCTGCTGCTTGATCTCGTACGACTCCGGGACCACCTCGATGACGAGGTCCGCGTCGGCCGCGGCCCGCAGGTCGGTGAAGGTGCGGACCCGGGCGAGGGCGTCGGCCCGCTCCGGCTCGGTCAGCCGCCCGCGCAGCACGGCGCGCGCGGTGGCGGCCTCCAGGGCGGCGCGGGCGCCGGCGGTGGCGGCCTCGCTGACGTCGATGCCGATGACATGGCGGCCGGCCTTCGCAAGGACCTCGGCGATGCCGGTGCCCATGGTGCCCAGGCCGACGACGGCGATGGTGCCAAGCGGGGACAGAGGGGACGGAGAGGTGCCGGACAGGGGAGTGGCCATCGCGGGACTCCAGAGAGGAAGGGGTGACGACAGGGGACCCGCCCCGGAGCGCGCACCGGGTGCGGAAGGGAGGGCGGGTGATGCCGGGCTGCGGGCGTACTCGCCCGGTGCCGTCGCCGCGGGCGCGCACGCCCGGGGGAGCGGCTGAGACCGACCGGCTCTGTCCCGAAGCCGGGTCGTACTGCGGTACACGGGGTACCGGACCGACCGACGCCCACGACGGCTGCGTCACCAAACCGTCGCGAGCGGGCGCGAGTGGGTCACTCGCTCGTCTGAGCCTAACCGGTGAGTAACGAGCACGCCAGCCCCCGGTCGAAGACGGTGACCGTGGAGGCCGCGTCCACTGCATTCCAGGACGCGGTGACCAAGTTCGACACGGACGGCGGCTGCCTCGAAGAGGCGCCGGGGACGTGCCCGGACCAGATGAAGGCGCTCATGGAACCCACGCGCATTCCAAGGGCGCCACGGCCATCGGGACGAAGCGGCCCGACGTTCTCGGCTCCGCCCATGATCTGTTGGATCGGCTCGATGGGAACCCCATCGGCCAAGGGCTGAGGACTGCGAGTGTTGATGCCTGATCGGTTCTGGCGGAAAGCAGTAGCGGCCCACACAAGCGGTAGGGCGCGCTACTGGATCTACGTGGCTAAACCGGTGCGCTTGGCCATCAGTATCAGATCCGGGCGTGTGCGCTGGTGCATGACGAACAAGACGCGGAGCACTTCGCGGCTCATCGGATGGATCTCCGCCATCTGCGGCGACACCTTGAACGCCTGCTTCAGCGCGTCTTCTGCGCCATCGAGGTCTTTCGTAGCCAGACGAGCCCGGGACAAGTCGATGAAGAACCGCCCGACCCGGTTGGGCTTCAGCCCGGCCGGAGGCTGATCGGCGAGCGGCGTCGCCATCTCAACGGCCTTGTTCGGCTGGTCCAGTTCGATGTGCGCTGCTAGCTCGTACAGAGCGGTGTTGCCCTCCCCGAATGTCAGATTGTGCACTAGCTGATCGGCCGTGAGCTGAGAAGCCAGCTGCTTGGCATGTCGCAGGTGTGTTTCCGTAGCGTTCTTGTCCCGATGGCGGGAGGCAAGCACCACTCCGCGCAAGTGCAACGAGCCCAGCACGATCATCGACTCGGGGCCGTTGGTTCGAGCACCCTCGAAGTGGCTGATCGCGCGCTCGACGATCGCGAGGCCGTCGTCGTACTGTCCGGCGCTCTGGTAGGTGCCGGCCTCGTTCCAAGCTGCTGCGGCTTCCGCCGCAGGGTTCCATGTGCGCTGTGCTGCCCACTGCTGCCGCGAGACGATCATGTCCGCGAGGTCGGGCTGGGCAAGGCGATGCGCGACGGCGTACGCGCAGCCGTAGAGGTCGGACACCTGTCCCCAGGCGACCGCGTCGCCGTCGGAATCCAGTGCCGTCGCGGTCGCCTGCCCGAGCAGTTTGGGCAGATCCCGGAGGAGTTCGAGGTACTTCGTGTCTGCCCGGAGCCGCGCGGCTCGCTTCAGACCGGCGGCCAGTTCGTCCTGCTGCGGCGTGTCCTCTTTCGGAAGAGTGTGTCGGCGAACGGCTCCGCGAAGCTCGTTCAAAAGATCGGCCTGCTCGGACGGATCGCTGAATGGCTGTCCGTAGATCCGGGCCGTGGTGACGTGCAGGGCCTTGGCCGCACCCGCGACGATTACCGGCGTGGCAGGGCGGATACCGGTCTCGACCTTGCTCAGATACGAAACGGTGATCCCCATCTGGCGCGCGAGTTTGGCCTGACCCACGCCGCGCGCTTTGCGTAGGACGCCGATGTTCTCGCCGGCGGTGGGCGTGCTCTCCATAGGCTCACTCTTCCATGTCAAGGGCCGCGCAGCATCAACTGAACCTTGGCGGCGACCCATTGTGCAAGGTTTGTGTGAACTGATCTTGGTTGAGCCGCAGTTGACTGGTTACACACGGCAAACGACGGACGATGACGACGGTCGGCGAGCTGAGGACTGGCATGGCGAAGACGGCGGTATGTGCTGGGGGAGACGACTCCGTGAGCACCATGATGGCGATACCGAATGCGACCGGTGCCCCCGGCTACACGTCGGACCTGCCTTGCAACCCAAAGTCTGTGCAGCCTGCTCGGCGCCTCGTTGCTGAGGTTTTGCGCACCTGGGGAGTACCGGACAGTGCCGACGTTGCGGAGCTGGTTGTCTCGGAGCTGCTGACCAACAGCATCAACCACACCGCGTGCGCCTGGGCGAAGGTCGTCGTCGAGCTGCGACAGGGATCCATCGTCCGGATCGGAGTCGCCGACGGATCCCACGCCTCACCCCACCTCAGAACCACAGCCGAGACGGCTGAGCGCGGACGAGGGCTGTTCCTGGTCGATGCGGTGTGCTGGCGGTGGGGCTACGACCTACACGGCTGGGGCAAGGTCACCTGGGCTGAGGTACAGGTGCCGGCCGCAGACAAGAGCAGGTAGCACCGCCAACAGGAGTCCTGGATGTCCCTCACTGCTCTGCCCATACCCAGGTGGCAGCCGCTCACCTCTGAACAACTTGGCGCATTCCTTGAGAAGGTGCGCGACGGGGAGCCACTGGACTTGGCGGCCATCTTCGATGCCCTGGACCAGGTTCTCGGAGAACAACGCCCGGAAGCTGATGCCCTGAACGTGATCAGCGAAGGGGTATCTGGCGGCTACTGGCAGGCCCTGGGGCTCGCACGGCGAATGGCGTGGACGACCTGTGACCTCGCAGAGCGCCTGCTTGCCGTTGAAGGCATCTGGGCTGGCACGTCAACCAGTGGGAGTTGTACCGCATGTTCGGCGACGCCCGCCTCTTGATGGAGGTGGAACAGATTCCACGCACCGGCCCCGAGCGTGGACGGGACCGGCTCAGGCATGCCGCGCTCGGCGCGCGGCCCTCACAGGACCGCGCAAAGCACCCGGTGAGGCTCAGCGTCCCCCACTGGGCCGAAGCGGCTTCGATGGGTCCGTACGACCAGACGATCCACAGTTCAAGACCAGAGGAGGACCAGCGTGCGTGCTCGGTGGATTTTGGAAGCCGCAGACGGCGGTAACCCCCAGGACGACAGCGACTCCGGCAACAAGCACGGCGGAGGCGGCTCCGACGAGGGCGGCAACACCAACGACGGACAGGGACCGGCGGACGGACGATGAGTCAGATCGCACAGGCCGCGGGCCCGGAGCGGTTGGCAGCCGAACTCATGGCGAAGAAAGTGCTGACGTCGGACTGGCTGGCAGCGTTCCACGCCGTACCCCGTGACCGGTTCGTCCCGGACGCCATCTGGCCTGGCCACGCCGGCCAGAACCGCCAGGACGACCGGGTCCTGCGCGCGGAGACGCCGGATCTGTGGTGGGACGCGGTCTACCGTGACGCGCCCATCACGACGCAGTGGGACGACGGGGCTTACACGGGCCTCAACAGGGGGCGCATCGCCTCCTCGTCTAGTTCCATGCCGACCATGGTCTTCTCGATGCTCGACGCCCTCGACGTGCGCTCGGGGCATCGTGTCCTGGAGATCGGCACCGGCACCGGGTGGAACGCGGCGTTGCTGTCCCACCGTGTCGGCGACGAGAATGTGGTGACCGTCGAGGTCGACAAGGCGCTTGCCGCCGAAGCACGCGCCCGCCTCAACGCCGCCGGCTACACTCCCTGCGTCGTCGTCGGCGATGGCACGATCGGCTACGGCAAGGCATCCCCCTACGACAGGATTATCGCGACGGCCTCCGTCCAGGTGATCCCGTCCCAGTGGATCGGTCAGGCCCACCCCGGCGGGATCATCGTGGCCCCATGGGGCCCCACCTATGGTGGCGAGGGCGTCGTACGACTCGTGATCGACGAAACCGGCCGCGCGGAAGGCCGCTTCGTCGGCTCCTCCGCGTTTATGCGGATGCGTCAGCAACGTAGACGCTTGCCGGTTACCGAACGCTTCGTCGACCCGCAGACCTGGCCCGCCGAGGCGGACCTGTCGACCACGGGCCTGTCACCGGACGACGTTGGTGACTGGATCGTCATGTTCGCGATCGGTGTCCAGGTCCCGGACCTCTTCCTGCGCATCACCTACGGCGAGGAGGGGGCCTACCGGATGTGGCTCTTCGACACGGGCGTCACGAGCTGGGCCACTGCCGACTATCTGAAGTCCCGGACCACGTTCCAGATCGCTCAGGCCGGGCCGCGGAGACTGTGGGACGAGCTGGAGGCCGCCTACTCGTGGTGGGAAGCCCAGGACAAGCCCTCGTTCGAACGATTTGGTCTCACAACTCGCGGAGGACCCGTCTGCAAGGTGTGGCTGGACGCTCCTGACAAGCCCGTCCCCACTCCCTCCGTGCAGGGGCCGAGTCCGGACAGTGATGGATCGTGACGGCCAGACCACCGTGATCAGTTGTGCGTCATGCGTTGGGGCTGCCTGCTGGTCCGGAGGCCCCAATGGAAGACCAGAAGGAGGGGCTGAGCATCTACGGTGTGCTCTCATTCGGTGCGCTGACGGCCGAGCTGCATGCTGCGGAGGCCGCCTGACGCATGCAACGAGGTGTGCCGGTCACACGCGCGTTCCGCGCGACGAACCGGAACACCGCCTGCGCCGTATTCCCCGCTACGCCATCGTGGCCGAACCGGGTCCGACCGACGGCGAGTGACCGGCTCGTCCGGCATGGCCACTCCGCGAGGTGCCGGCGCAGCTCCTCCTGGCAGTGCAACCAGCAGCAGCCCCCGGCTTCCGCCCGGTACCAGGACCATCCCGGCCCAGGTCCGCAGGCGGTGCAGACCGCGCACAACCAAGTGCGCCGGACCAATCCCACCTACTGATACACGAGGAGACGTACGTGGACGTTGCCACCTCTCCGCTTGTTCGGCAGCAGACCCAGTCACTGCTCGGCGAACTGGCCCAGGTGCTGAATCGGCACCCGGTGGGCGGAGCCTTCCGCCTGCTGTACGCCCCTGCGGACCTGGACCTCCCCGAGGACACCGTGCTCGTCCAGACGGTCAACGGTGACCGGGGAGTCATCGAACTTCAGCCGCGGCAGATAGCCGACCTGGGGCAGGACGACCTGCTGCACATGACCCAGGTCCTCGATCCGTCCGACACCGCCCTCAGCACCCACGCCGAGCAGTTGTAGGCCCATTCCTGCGACGCCACCCGGCGACCCGACGGCAGCACAGGCCACTGGTACTGGTAGAGGACTCGGGATCATGCGCGTGACAGAGGTGTACTCGCCGTACAGCACGGCAAGCTCCTTTCTGGGGGTGCTGGGGTGGGCGGCGATGCCCCGAATCTGGACAGCGCCCGGGCAGCCCAGTCACCTGAAGGCGTTCGACGCCGCGTGGATCGAACAGATCCCCGTGCCGGTGGCTGACAGCACGATGCCGGGCCAGACCGTCGCCCTGATCGACGGCACAGATTTCCACCGCACCGACGACCCGGGCAGGGCTGCTCGGGGGTACCGGGACCGGCCGCGGACTCGGGTGTACGAGAGCCTGGACGTCCGTAGCGACGGCTGGCACAGCCTGGTCTCGCTCCACCTGGCGGGGATGCTGCGGCGGCAGGTGATCTGCACGGCGTACGAGTCGCAGGCCGGCGACCGCAATCTCGGTGCGCACGATGACGCCTGGCTTGGCCTGATCGTGCAGATGCGGGGTGCGAAGTCATGGCGGGTCTGGCCGGCCCGGGGCAGCGACCCCACGGAGTTCGTCATGCGCTCCGGTGACGTGCTGATCCTGCCCAAGGGCATGACACACCAGGTCAGCACGCCCCTGGTCCCAGGTCACTCGTTGCACCTGCTCTTCGCGCTCACCGAGAAGCCGATCGGCACATCGCGGTCAGCTCAACTGATCTCGGCCAGTACCCCGTAGACATCTGCGCTGGTAGCCGGGATGCCGTCCAGCCTGGGGTGCCGGCGCAGGAAAGGCGCTGGGGTCGTTCCCTCGCAGACCCCAGCCTCGGCCCACACGGGCCCATACCGAACAGCCACGCTCGCACCCTCGAATCCACCATCGGAGGAGCCATGACCGACCTTGGGATGCCCACTGTGCCGAAGCAGACGCACAGGGACCTCGGCGGAGGCGTCGGGTACGCGTTCAACGGCCAGCACTTCAATGCCCCGGCAGACGCCGACATCGCAACCATCGCGGGGATGCTCACCGCGCCGCTCTCGACGATCGTGCAGGTCACCAAACGCTGCGACTTCGACTGCTCATTCTGCTCCGAGGTTCTGCAGATGCCGGACCCGACGCTCGACCAGCTCGACACCATCCGGCAGAACCTCAACGGCGTCGCACGCGTCTTCCTGTCCGGCGGCGAGCCGCTGATGCGCAAGGACTTCAGCGAAGTCGTGGACATCTTCCACGGTCATCACATCGTGGCCGTGCCCACGAACGCCACACACGCCCTGGACCACGCGCGGAACATCGCTGGGAAGATCGCGTACGCCAACGTGGGATTCGAGGGTCCCCGCGCCGCCTTCAAGCGTGTGCGCGGCGACTACGACAAGACCATGGCCGGCGTTCGCGTCCTACAGGAAGCGGGCATCCCCCTCGCCATGTCGGCCGTGGTCTACCGCTCCACCCTGTCGGTGCTCCCGTACACCGTGCAGATCGCCGACGTCCTCGACGCGACGAAGGTGAAGCTGATTCTGCCCCTGCGCAAGGGCAACGCCCTGAACCTCGCCGACCACGAGTTCATCACCACCGACGAGGCCGAGACCACCTTCGCGCGGCTCAAAGAGCAGCGGGCCGAGATGCAGTGGTCTCCCGCGCTGCGTCTGACGGCGTGGACCCCGGAGAACGAGGGCCACATGATCGTCGTCGAGCCGAACGGCACGGCGCGCGCATGGCCGGTCTACGACGCGCCGGACCTGTGGGAGACCCTGGGCAACGTCCTGGAGGAGCCCATCACCGAGATGTGGAAGCGGTACCGCTTCAAGGAGAACCACGTCTCCAAGTACGTCGGCCGGTCCATCCACGCCGTGACGCAGGGGGCGTGACGTGCAGGAACTGACGAACCTCGCATGGCCTGAGACCCCGTTCGGCTCGGTGACGCGCCCGGTGCAGAAACTGGCAACGTGGCTGACCGGGCTGTCCCTGATCTGGGGGGAAGCCGACGGTGACATCGCCCTTATGGGCTCCGCCGCGGTGTTCATGAAGGTGCACCGCACCCGTTCCCTTGAGGTCTCCGCGCCCCTCGCGAACTTCGGCTATCGGGTCCTGGTCCCGGACGCCGTGACCGATACGACGGCCATCGCCAGGCAGGTCGACATCCTGCTCGTGCAGGCCCGCAGGAAGGCGCAGATCATCGCCTGGCACAACGGGGCTGATGACTTGTACGTCTTGCAGCAGCTCCCCCGGGCCGAGGGTGAACCGCGGTACCCGGGGGTGGCTGGGGTCGCTGACGCCTGGCAAGAGCGCACCCGCCGGGACCCGTCCACCGCTCGGTGCGTGGACACCAGCCACGACCTCGGCCCGGCCGGACTCATCAGCGACACTGCCGCGGTCCACGACCTGGTGCCGTTCCATCAGTTCGCCGGCACCCACCAGCAGGCCAGAACACAGGAAGCGTGCGAGGCCCTGGCCGGGAAGCGGAACGAGGGCGTCTGTCGTGATGCCCTCGCCTGCAACGTCCTTTCCTCTGCCCTCACCACCGCTCTTCTCGGCGGCAAGCACGCCCGGCGACTGCACTGGGAGGGCGAGCTGAGCGTCGAGGACGTCCTCCGCCAGGTGGCATGGGAGGCCGCTCCGTCTCTCCTGGGCGGCGTGCCGGCCGGCGCACTCAAGTGAACCCCCATACGCAGATCGAGAGGAGCCCAGTGACCGCGCACTCGACGTACGACGAACCCGTCGTGACGGTCGTATCCCTCAACCTGGAGCGGGACGGCGGAGAGAACACCCCGGACGGGGACCTGCCGCAGCGGTGGGTGGACGCCCACGAGACCCTTCGACGTCGCCGCCCCGACGTGGTGCTGAGGCAGGAGGCCAAGTACAGCCACCTGGAGGACGAACGGCGCCTCAAGGCCGCCGAGGAACTGCTCGACATGAAGGGTTACCTGTCGTCCAACGGCGCCGGCCGGAACCCGACCGCTCTGTTCGTCCGGCAGGAGACTTTCCCCTTCAGCGAGCGCGTGCACTACAACCCGGTGTTCTGGCGAATCCCGCCGACCATCGTCTCCGCGCGCTTCGCCGACGCCCCTGATGCTGAACTGCTGCTCATGTCGTGGCACGCAGCGTTCAACAGCCCCAAGGGCCGGGAGCGGGAGGCCGACGAGATCACGGCGTTCGTCGACCGGATGAAGCAGCGCGGCGGTTTCATCGGCGGCGGCGACTGCAACGAGTACCCGATCCCGCACGGTGAGACCGTTCCGCCCATCGACTGGTCGAAGGTCACCGACCACGCGCACAAGCACCACCGCACCACCCTGGCCCCGGACGGATCCCGGATCAGCTGCACGTACCTCGACCGGGCCCTGCTGACCTGCGGGCTGCACGACGCAGCCCGCTACGCCGCCTACGAACGCGGGCAGACCAGCGCTCTGGCGGCGACGGCGGGGCATGCCCAACCCGACCAGGGCGGCCCCCGGCGCATCGATCGCGTCTACTCGGACGGGCGGATCACGCGCGCGGTGCTGGCCGTCAACGTCCTGACGATGGAGGGAACGAGCGACCACTGGGGCGTAGAGGTCGTGTACTCCCGCCGTGGCCTCGGCGAGGCACTGCGCCGCGAGCACGAACCGCTCCCGCCGGTCCAGGCCGCCCTCGCACCAGCAGCCTCACCGAACGCGGCTCCGGGAACGGCAGCCGCCCAGCACGGTCCGGTCGGACCCCGTCGGTGGGGCCCGACCGGACACCAGGAAGACACCGCATGATCATCAAGAGCAGCATGCCCACCGCCCGAGCGCTGGCGCCCCCGCCGCTGCGCTCCGGGACCGTCCGCATCGCCTCCATCGATGTGGAGTGGACGAAGAACTACCGCATCAAGAACGGGCAACGGCCCTTCTGCTACAGCGTGGCATGGCTCGACCTGCCCGTCGGCCGGACTCCGGACCTGGACGGAGCGCCCTTCGAGTGGTCCAGCGTGTACGTGGACGAGCCAGGCGAGATGGACACCCTGATCCGGCACGCCGCGGTATGCGTCACCTCGGCCGCTGAGACGGCCACCATCATCACCGGTCACCAGTTCTGCGCCGACCTGTCCGTCCTGCAGGCCAACGCCCCCGCGGACGCGGTTCCGGCCCTGGAAGCTGCCCGGGAGCAGTGGCGGCAGCGTCGAGACGCCGACCCGGACACCAGCCACTACGTGGACACCCGGTACGACGCCGGGCACCTACTCGCCGGCGTGTCCCGCCGCCTGGTCGACGTGTGCACCGAACTCGGGCTCGACGTCACCCAGCCCGAATTGCTCAACAAGTCCATGCCGGCCTGGCACCGTCTGTGGGTCGAGGACGGCGACGCTGAGGGTCGGGAGCGCGTCAGCGTCCTGAACCTGCGGCACTCCGTCTCCACGGCCTACGTTGCCGCGCTGACCGCTGGCCTAGCCCAGCGGCCGGACACCGGCCTGAACGTCAACCGAGCCATCGCCGAGGGCGCCAAGGGCGCGTGGGACTGGCTCGAAACACCCACCTTCACCGCCCTCCTGGAGGAACCTTGTCCATCTGCGACTGCCGCGTTATCGCCGTCGAAGGCACCCAGGCCACTGGCAAGACGACGTACGTCCATGTGCTGACCGCCCACCTGCGCGAGCAGGGCGCCAACGTCACCTGCACCGCAAGGGGCGCGGGGAACTGCGTCCCATCACGACGCTGCCGCAGCCGGACGAGGAGACGTCATGCCCGCTCACAGCGGAACGCCTGGTTCGCCATGTGGGCTTCCGGCGCCGCACGGCGCCCCTAGTCTGGGACGCGTGGACGAAGAGTTGCGATCACTCACCGAGCGCTTACGGCAGGAGTCACACGGGGCGGCCGGGTACCAGCGGCTGGTCGCGACGGACGACCCCGACGAACTGGCGGAGGTGCTGGTCGCGGCCGGTCAGCCGCTGTGGGCCAGGGAACTGGCCGCGTTCCGGCTGGGTGTGGCGGGCGACCGGCGGGCCTTCGAAGCCCTCGTGCTGCTGCTCAACCACCGCGACCCGCCGCGCTGTGCCTCCGCCGCCCACGCCCTCGCCCGGCTCGGCGACCCGCGCACGGCCCGCGCCGCCGCCGCCCTCGCCACCAACGAACTGCGCGTCGCCTACGCCCTGCACCCGGTCCGGCTCCTGGTCGAGCTGCGCGCCCCCGAGTCCGTGCCCGCGCTGATCACCACCCTTCAGCGGCGGCTGCGCCCGCATGACCCCTACCGCCGGGTGGCCCTCGCCTGTGTGCAGGGCCTGGGCGAGCTGGGCGATGCGCGGGCCAGGACCGTCCTCACCGAGGCCCTGGCCCGCCCGGCGCTCGCCGAGTCCGCGGCACACGCCCTGGCCCGGATCCCCCCGGCCCGATGACGCCCGCCCAGCCGCCCAGCCCCCGCGCATACCGCACCTCAGCCACCGACACGCCGTCCACGTCGAAGGGCTCCTCGGCGCCGTCGGCCCGGAACCCGGCCCGCTCGTAGAAGCGCCGGGCGCGCGCGTTCTCCTTCAGCACCCACAGGAGCATCCGCGGGTGGCCCGCGACCGCGCGCCGCCGGACCGACTCCGCGAGCAGCGCCCGCCCGATGCCGCCGCCCACACGTCCGGGGTCGACGTACAGCGCGTACAACTCGGCGTCGGCGGTGCACCCGTCGCCGTCCCGGTAGGGCCCGTGCGCCGCCCAGCCGACGATCTCGCCGTCCAGTTCGGCGACCAGGTCGAGCACCGGGCCCGACCCATCACCGAAGCGCGCGCGCCGCTGTTCGGCGTCCGTCTTCACGCTGAGCGCGTCGAGGTATGTCTGCGGCAGGAGACCGCGGTAGGCGCTCTGCCAGCCACGGACGCGGATCTCTGAGACGCGCTCGCAGTCGGTCGGTGTCATGGGGCGTAGCAGGAGGGGGGTCACTCGGGTATCACCGCGTATGCCTCTATCTCCATCAGGAACTCCGGGCGTACCAGCGCGGACACCTGTACGGCGGAGGCCGCGGGGAGGCGGTCGTCGGGTATGTGGGCCGCGCGGGCCGTGCGGATCGCGGGCATGTTGGCCATGTCCGTGACGAAGTAGGTGAGTTTGACGACGTCGCCGAAGTCCGCCCCGGCGGCGGCGAGACAGCGCCCCAGGTTCTCGAAGACCTGGCGGGCCTGGGCCACCGGGTCGCCCGCGCCGACGAGCGCGCCGTCCCCGTCCAGCGGGAGCTGGCCGGAGACGGCGACGAAGCGGCCGGTGGCGGCCACGACATGGGTGTACTGGGCGGCGGGCGCGACCCCGTCGGGGGCGGTAATCCTGATCGGCTCACTCATGCGTCCATGGTGGACCACGGGTGTGACAACGCCCCCGCGGGCAGCGGGGACCGCGCGCCGCTCAGCGGCGGAAGCCCAGCAGACCGTGCAGGGTCGAGCCGCGGGACGCGGTGGACGCCTCCCTGGTGCGCAGCGGCTTGGGATCGGGCGTCCGCTCGCACACCGCGTCGGCGGCGCCGTCGCCGCGCGGGACCGTGCCGTCGGTCAGATAGCGGGCCAGGTGCTCGTCCAGGCAGGCGTTCCCGCTGAGCGTGACGCCGTGGTTCCCGCCGCCCTGCTCGACCACCAGACTGGAGCCGGCCAGCAGACGGTGGACCGTGACACCGCCCGCGTAGGGGGTGGCCGCGTCGTCGGTCGCCTGGAACAGCAGCGCCGGCGGCAGCTCACCGTTGGCGATGTTCACCGGCCGCCGGGTGCCGGTGGGCCAGAAGGCGCACGACGCGTTGTACCAGGTGTTGTTCCAGGCCATGAACGGGGACTTCTCGTGGACCGCCCAGGTGTCACGGTGCCAGCGGTTCCAGTCGCGCGGCCAGGAGGCGTCACGGCACTGCACCGCCGAGTAGACGCTGAAGCCGTTGTCGCCCGCCGCGTCGACGGCACCGAAGTCGTCGTACGCCTCGACCAGCGGGCCGGTCTTCTTGTCGTGCACGTACGCCGCGAACGCCTCGGCGAGATGGGGCCAGTAGCCGTTGAAGTAGCCGCCCGGCATGAAGGTGTCCTCCAGTTCGGCGGCGCCGACCCTGCCGCCCGCCGGCCGCGCGGCCAGCGCCGTCCGCATCGCGTACCACTCGGCCGCGACCGCCTCCGGGTCCGTGCCGAGCCGGTAGGCGGAGTCGTGCCGGGCGATCCAGGCCATCAGGGCGCGGTGGCGGTCGTCGAAGGCGTGGTCCTGGCGGAGGTTGTCCTCGTACCAGACGCCGGTCGGGTCCACGATCGAGTCCAGCACCAGACGGCGCACCCGCTGCGGATACAGCTTCGCGTAGACCGCGCCCAGGTAGGTGCCGTACGAGTAGCCGAGGTAGCTGACCCGCCGCGCGCCGAGGGCCTGCCGGATCGCGTCCAGGTCCCGCGCGGCGCTCACGGTGTCCATGTGCGGCAGCACGTCCGCGTACTTCCTGCCGCAGTCCGCGGCGAAGGCCCGCGCGCGGGCCAGGTTGGCCTGCTCGATCGCGGGCGTGCTCGGCACCGAGTCGGGCCGCACCGCGGCGAAGTGGCCGGGCCGGCAGTCGAGGGCGGGGCTGCTCCTGCCGACGCCGCGCGGGTCGAACCCGATGACGTCGTACTGGGCCGCCACCTTTCTGGGCAGCGCGGAGGCGACGTAACCGGCGAGCGTCAGACCGCTGCCGCCGGGGCCGCCCGGGTTGACCAGCAGCGGGCCCTGGGAGGTCTTCGCGGTGTGCGGGATCCGGGAGAGCGCGAGCGTGATCTGCTTCCCCTGCGGGTGCGCGTGGTCGAGCGGCACCTTGAGGGACGCGCACTGGAGCGCCGGGTAGTCGGTGGTGCCGCACTTCTTCCAGGCGGGCTTCCCGACCGGGGCGGCGGGGACGGCCCGGGCGCCCGTGGCGGTGTGCCGCGGGCTCGCGCCGGCGGGGACGGCCGTGAGTGATCCGGCCACGACGACGGCGGCGGCAGCGCACAGCACGGCAGCGCGTGTTCTCATTGCGTCCTTCCGGGACAAAGAGGTCGGATCCGCGAGGGTCGCGGTCCTCGCCGCATCGTCCCGAAGGGGGCGCCCGGAAGAACCTGCTGTGGCGATAATTGACCCGATTGGGCCCGCGGGATGCGCTCGAACGCGCTCAGATCAGCGTGAGTTGCACCGGCCCGGCCGGTTCCGCGCCGTGGGCCGGCGCGGGCTCCGGCTCCGGCGGCCGGATGCGGCGCGGCATCCCCGCGCGCGTGGGACCGATGCCGTACTCCCGGGCCAGCTCGTGCACCTGACGGGTGATCCGGCGCTGGTACCACTTCGGTGCGTAGGCGCCCTCCGCGTACAGCCGCTCGTAGCGGCGCACCAGGTGCGGGTGGTGCCGGCCGAGCCAGGCCATGAACCACTCGCGGGCCCCGGGCCGCAGGTGCAGCACCAGCGGGGTGACGGAGGTCGCACCGGCGGCCGCGATCGCCCGCACGGTGTCCCGCAGCTGGGCCGGGTGGTCGCTCAGGAACGGGATCACCGGGGCCATCAGCACACCGCAGCCGATGCCGTGCTCGCCGAGGGTCCGCACCACGTCCAGGCGGCGTTCGGGCGCGGGCGTGCCCGGCTCCACGGTGCGCCACAGGCCGGGGTCGGTGAAGCCGACGGAGACGGAGATGCCGACGTCCGTCACCTCCGACGCCTGCTTGAGCAGATCCAGGTCGCGCAGGATCAGCGTGCCCTTGGTGAGGATCGAGAAGGGGTTCGCGTGGTCGCGCAGCGCGGCGATCACGCCCGGCATCAGGCGGTAGCGACCCTCGGCGCGCTGGTAGCAGTCGACGTTCGTGCCCATCGCGATGTGCTCACCCCGCCAGCGCGCGGAGCCGAGTTGGCGGCGCAGCAGGTCGGGCGCGTTCACCTTGACCACGATCTGGGTGTCGAAGCCGATCCCCGTGTCGAGGTCCAGATAGCTGTGGGTCTTGCGGGCGAAGCAGTACACGCACGCGTGCGAGCAGCCGCGGTAGGGGTTCACCGTCCATTCGAAGGGCATGCGCGAGGCGCCGGGCACCCGGTTGATGATCGAGCGGGCCCGGATCTCGTGGAAGGTGATTCCGCGGAACTCGGGCGTGTCGAAGGTACGGGTGGTCACCGCGTCCGCGCCGAACAGGGCCGCGTCGGCCCGGCCGTGCGTCGGCCGGTCCGGCTCCACTGTGAGGTTCTCCCAGCGCATCACGCCTCCTCGGTAGCGCTGACCCAAGAATAGAACACCCGTTCGCATGATCGTGCAAGGGCCGTTTCCGATCGCTTCCCGCATCCCGATTTGGCGGCCGGCAACCGGGGTGGTTGGCTTGCCCCAACCCCGAGAACAGAAGTCCTGGAGGAAGTCGATGGCGCAGGTCGAGGCCACTACGGAGCGGGTCGTCGCGGCGGACGCGGAGAAGGTGTTCGACGCCCTCGCCGACTACACCGGCACGCGCGCGAGGGTGCTGCCCGAGCAGTTCAGCGAGTACGAGGTGCGCGAGGGCGGCGACGGGCAGGGCACCGTCGTCCACTGGAAGCTCCAGGCCACCAGCAAGCGCGTCCGCGACTGCCTCCTGGAGGTCACCGAGCCCACCGACGGCGAGCTGGTCGAGAAGGACCGCAACTCCTCCATGGTCACCGTCTGGCGGGTCACCCCGGCGGGCGAGGGCCGCTCCCGTGTCGTCGTCACCAGCACCTGGACCGGGGCCGGCGGCATCGGCGGCTTCTTCGAGAGGACCTTCGCGCCCAAGGGGCTCGGCCGGATCTACGACGCGCTGCTCGCCAAGTTCGCCGCCGAAGTCGAGAAGTAGTCCAAGACGCCGGTGGCGAAGGGGCGTTGGCCCCCTCACCGGTTCGAGTGGATCTCCGCGACGCCCGGCATGAATCCGTAACTCGTCGCGCTTGCTCGTAGTTGTCGCCTTGCGCGGTACATATGCGGCAGCGCGACGAGGGGAGCGATACGTGGGCGGGACGACTCTGGTGGAGCACGAGCCGGTGGTGGCACCTGCCGAGGTGCCGCTGCCGCCGCCCGCCCCCGCCCCCGAACTGAGCCGCAGGGGCGTCCGGCTGGTCTTCCTGGGGCTGATGCTCGCCCTGCTCCTCGCCGCGCTGGAGCAGATGATCGTCGCCACCGCGCTGCCCAAGATCGTCGGCGAGCTGCACGGCCTGGACAAGATGTCCTGGGCGATCACCGCGTATCTGCTCACGTCCACCGTGGGACTGCCGATCTACGGCAAGCTCGGCGACCTCTTCGGCCGCAAGGCCGTCTTCCAGTTCGCCATCCTGGTCTTCGTCATCGGCTCCGCGCTGGCCGGACGGGCGCAGAGCATGGACCAGCTGATCGCCTTCCGGGCCGTCCAGGGCATCGGCGCCGGCGGGCTGATGATCGGCGTGCAGGCGATCATCGCGGACATCGTGCCGCCCCGGGAGCGCGGCCGGTTCATGGGTCTGATCGGCGCCGCCTTCGGCCTCGCCTCCGTCGCGGGACCGCTGCTCGGCGGCTACTTCACCGACCACCTGTCCTGGCGCTGGTGCTTCTACATCAACGTGCCCTTCGGCCTGGTCACCCTGGCCGTCATCAGCGTCGTGCTGAAACTCCCCAAGCAGCGCGTGCGCGCCCGGCTCGACGTGCTCGGCGCGCTGCTGCTGGCCCTCGCCTCCACCTGCCTGGTGCTGCTGACCAGTTGGGGCGGCACCGAGTACGACTGGGGCTCGCGCCAGATCCTCGGCCTCGGCGCGGGCGCCGCGGTGGCCACCGTCCTGTTCCTGGTCGCCGAGCACCACGCCGCCGAACCCCTCATCCCGCTACGGCTGTTCCGGGACTCGGTGTTCAACATCACCGGGCTCGTCGGCCTCGTCGTCGGCATCGCCCTGTTCGGCGCCGCCAGCTATCTGCCGACCTTCCTGCAGATGGTCGACGGGGCCACCGCGACCGAGTCGGGCCTTTTGATGCTGCCCATGATGGGCGGCATCGTCGGCGCCTCCATCGTCTCCGGACAGCTCATCAGCCACACCGGCCGCTACAAGCTCTATCCCGTCCTCGGCGGCGCCCTCTCGGTGGCCGGGATGTGGCTGCTGTCCCGGCTGGAGATCGACACGCCCCGGCTGCACTACAGCATCTGGATGGCCGTCCTCGGCGCCGGCATCGGCATGGTGATGCCCGTCCTCATCCTGGCCGTGCAGAACTCCGTGCGCCCCGCCGACCTCGGCACCGCGACCAGCGCCAACAACTACTTCCGGCAGATCGGCGGCAGCGTCGGCGCCGCCGTCTTCGGCACCCTCTTCGCGGGCCGGCTCACCGACGCCCTGAGCGAACGCCTCCCCGCGCGGGCCGGCACCCGGCTGCCGGACGCCGAGTCGATCACCCCGCAGGTGGTCCACGCGCTGCCCCCGGCACTGCGCGACGCCTACATCCGCGCCTATGCCGACGCGATGCCCCGGATCTTCCTCTACCTCGTCCCGGTGCTCGTGCTCGGCCTGCTCATCGCCTTCTTCCTCAAGGAGAAACCGCTGGTGTCCCACAACGCCCCCGCCACCGACCAGGAGACCGCACAGGTGCACGCCACCATCCCGCAGGCACGTTCGTCCCACGCCGCGGGCATCCCCGTGTGCGGCACGGTGCAGCACCCCGACGGCACCGTGGTGCCCCGCGCGGCCCTCACCCTCATCGACGTGGCCGGCCAGCAGATCGGGCGGGGCGCGAGCGGCAACGACGGGCGGTACGCGCTGTCCACGCCGGGCTCCGGCGCATACGTCCTGATCGCCGCCGCGGGCGGCCACCAGCCGCAGGCCGTCTCCGTGACCGTCGGCGAGCGGCCGGTCGAACTGGACGTCGTCCTCGGCGGCGCGGGCCGCCTGGCCGGCTCCGTGCTCACCGCGGACGGCGCCCCGGTGCGGGACGCCACGGTCACGCTGACCAACGCGCACGGCGAGGTGGTCGCCACCACCCGCAGCGGACGCGAGGGCGGCTATGTCATCACCGAACTGGTCGCGGGCGAGTACACCCTCGCCGCCAGCGCGCCCGCCTTCCGGCCCGCCGCGCTCCCGGTCAGCGTGCAGGCGGCCCGGGAGACCCGGCAGGACGTCGAACTGGCGGGCGGCGCCGTGCTGCGCGGCACCGTGCGGGCCAGCGGCGGACGGCCCGTCGAGGACGCCCGGGTGACCCTCCTCGACGCGGCCGGCAACGTGGTGGACACGCTCACCACCGGCCCCGACGGAACGTTCCGGTTCGTCGACCTCTCCTCCGGCGAGTACACCGTCATCGCGGCCGGCTACCCGCCGGTGGCCACCGTCCTCCAGGTCGCCGGCGGCGGACGCACCGAGCGCGACCTCCAGCTCGGCCACGAAGACTGACCCGGCGCCCGGGGGGCGCGAACCCACTCGTGCGCCCCCCGGGGCGCGCGTCCCGTGCGCCGGAGCGATCAAGCGGCGCCAATTCCGGCGTTGGCACACATCGCGACGGGGCGGCGCCGTACGGTGGGGACGGGCGGCACAGATCTTTGCGGAGCCGTGGGGAGAGGGGGCCTGAGCCATGGACCGTGGCACCGAGCGGGACGCACCTCCCAGCCGCGGGGCTGGTGACGGCGCGGCGGGCCGTATCCCGCTGGCCGTGGTCGTCGTCGACCGCGACGGCCTCGTGTCCCACTGGAGCACGGGCGCGCGACGGCTCTTCGGCGCCGCCAAGGAGGAGGCCATCGGCCGCTCCGTGCTCGACCTGCTGCCCGTCTCGGGAGCGCTCCCCGACGACGACGAGATCACCCCGTACGGCGCGTACGCCGACCACGACGGCGTCGGCCCCGGCCTGGAGTCCTCGCTCGACGGGCGGCTGAACTACCCCGCCGCGGGCCGCGCGCGCCTCAGTGCGCCGGAGCGCGACCGCGACCGCGTCGACGTGCTGTGGTGGGCCTACCCGCTGGTCGGCCCGGGCAGCGAGCGGCTGCTGGTGCTGGCCGCCGACGCGGACCGGCTGGGCCCGGACGGCGGGGCCGGGGCGGCGGCCTTCGAACGGATAGCCCCCGGCTTCGCCCTGCACACCGACTTCCCCGGCGCCGACGAACTGGCCCGCCGGCTGCCCGAGATCCTGCCCAGCATGAGCGTCCAGGAGAGCGCCCGCATCGTCGCTCAGGTCCTCGAACTGGGCTACCCCGTCCTGGAGTTCAGCCAGAACAACCGGGTGCCGGTGACCCCCGACTGGGGCGTGGCCCGGCGGACCGAGCGCCTGGCGCGGCGGGCCCGTGCGGACCGGGCCGCCGCGCAGGGCCTGCCCGTACCGGCGGAACTCGCGGCCGAGGACGGCGAGGACGGCGAGGACCTGGAGTACGCCGCGGTCCGTGAACGCCTCGAATTCCTCAACGAGGTCAGCGGGCGCATCGGCACCTCCCTCGATCTGTCCCGGACCATCACGGAGGTCAGCAGGGCCGTCGTGCCCCGCTTCACCGATGTCGCCGGCACCTATCTGCGTGAACAGGTCGTCGCCGGTGAGGGCTTCCCCGAGGGCGTGCCCGACACCACCACCATGTGGCACCGGGTGGCGGTCGAGCACACCGACGAACCCGGCCGCTGGGACGATGTCGTACCGGTCGGCGAGGCCATGCCGTTCCCGGCGCACACCCCGTTCTTCCAGTGCATGACCACCGGCGAACCCGTCCTCGTGCCGCGCATCAGCGAGGAGATGGGGCACGCGATCGCCTCGCAGTTCGAAAAACGCGACATCCGGCCCCTCATCAACAACCGCTCCATGCTGGTGGTGCCGCTGAAGGCGCGCAACGTCGTCCTCGGCTTCATGATCCTGCTGCGCCACCCCGAGCGCGCCGAGTTCAACGACATGGACCGGGTCACCGGAGCCGAACTCGCCGCCCGCGCGGGCCTCGTGCTGGACAACGCGCGCATGTACACCTACCAGGAGAGCGTCGCCGAGACCCTCCAGGACAGCATGCTGCCGCACATCCCGCCGCGCATGGCGGGCTGCGACATCGCCACCCGGTATCTGCCCGGCACCCTGCTGGGCCGGGTCGGCGGCGACTGGTTCGACTGCGTCAAGCTGCCCGGCGCCCGCACCGCGCTCGTCGTCGGCGACGTCATGGGTCATGGCCTCAACTCGGCCGCGATGATGGGGCAGTTGCGTACCGCCGTGCAGACCATGGCCGCCCTCGACCTGCCGCCCGCCCAGTTGCTGCGCAACCTCGACGACCTCGCCCAACGGCTCGGCGACACCTACCTCGCGACCTGTCTGTACGCCGTCTACGACCCGATCGAGGGCGAGCTGCTGATCGCCAACGCGGGCCATATCCCGCCGGTCCTGGTGCGCGCGGACGGCCGCAGCGAACTGCTCGACCTGCCGACCGGCGCCCCCATCGGCGTCGGCGGTGTGCCCTTCGAAGCGGTGCGGGTCCGGGTGGCGTCCGGGGACCGGCTGGTGATGTGCACCGACGGCCTCGTGGAGGTGCGCGGCGAGGACATCGGCGTGGGCCTCGCGACGCTCTGCGAGTCCGCGGCCCATCCGGCGGCGTCCATGGACGACGCCTGCGACACGATCATCCGCGCCCTGAACACGCGCGGCGGACGCAAGGACGACGTGGCCCTGCTGATGGCCCGGTTGGGCGGCATCGCGCCCGAGGACGTCGCCGAGTGGCGGCTCGCCCTGGCGCCCGCCGAGGTCGGCCGGGCCCGCGCCGCGGTCCGCGAGCGACTGCACGCATGGGGCCTGGCCCGGCTCGCCGACAGCGCGGAGCTGATGGTCAGCGAGCTGGTCACCAATGCCGTACGGCACTCGCACGGCCGCCCGGTCCAGCTGCGGCTGGTGCGTGGCGCCACGCTGCTGTGCGAGGTGGACGACGACGATCACACCCTGCCGACCCTGCTGAGCGCCGGACCCGACGACGAGGCGGGGCGCGGGCTGCGCGTGGTGAGCACGCTGGCCCGGGAGTGGGGCACGAGCCGTACGACCGCCGGGAAGACGGTCTGGTTCGAACTGACCTCACGGCGCGGCTGACCGCCCGCTCGCGGGGGCGCGCGACGGCGTACGGGAACGGTGGGCGTGGTGAAGGAGCGCGCCGGGCGCTTGTCGCCGGGACCCGCACGCGATAGACCGTACGGGCCCGTCACACATGGCGGACGAGCGTCGTACCTGGGGAGTTGGGCATGAGCGTGACGAGTCGGTACCGGGCGGCCTGGGAGGGTTTCTGGCGCGAGGCGCCCGACGAGCCGGGCGCGGTGTTCTGGGACGCCGATGCCGAGCTGACGGCCAAGGTCCATCTGGCCCTGTGGAAACCGCATCTGACGGATCCCGCCCTGCCGCTGATAGACCTGGGCTGCGGCAACGGCACCCAGTCCCGGTTCCTCGCCGACCGCTTTCCGCGGGTGCTGGGCGTGGACGTCGCCGAGGCGGCCCTGGCGCACGCCCGGCACGCCGACCCCACCGGCCGGGCGGAGTACCGGATGCTGGACGCCGCCGACAAGGGCGACGCCGAGGCGCTGCACGGGGAACTCGGCGACGCGAACGTCTACATGCGGGGCGTGCTGCACCAGGCCGAACCGGACGACCGCGGGCCGCTGGCGGACGGGCTCGCGACCCTCGTGGGGGAGCGCGGCCGGGTCTTCCTGGTCGAGCCGTCCGAGGCCGCCGGCGCGGTCCTGCGGGGCCTGGCCCAGGGTCCGGCGGGCCCGCCCCCGAAGCTCGCCCCCGTCTTCCGTCACGGGATAGCGCCCGGCGCGGTGGCCGACGACGCGGTGTCCGCGTATCTGCGCGCGGCCGGCCTCGCCGTCCTGGCGGGCGGCGAACTGCCACTCGTGACGACGGAGTCCGCTCCGGACGGCACCCGCATCGAGCTGCCGTCCCAGTGGCTGGTGGCCGCAGCGCCCGCCTGACGCTCCCGAGCGCCGGCCGGCTCTGTCCGCGGGCGCGTCGTGCCTGGCCGCGCAGTTCCTAGCGCCGCTACGGGGGCGGTGCCTGTCCCTGGCGGGTGGGCATCTGGCCGTCTGCCCGGGGTCCTCGCGGCCGGGCCGCCGGGGTGTCTGTCCTGGTGCGGCCGCGGGTGCGTCGTGGCCGGTCGCGCAGTTCTCCGCGCCCCTTTGGGGTGCTACAGCAAAGGATCGTCTGTCATGCGGCCGGGGTGCTCCGCGAGGGATGCCTGGGTGAGCAGGAAGCGGGCCAGGTCGCGGGCCTCGTCCGCGGTCAGCGCCGCCCAGGTGCCCGGCTCGCCGTCCCGGTCCTGCCCCACGTCCAGCGTGACCCGGCTGATCGGCTTCTCCGGTGAGGCCAGCCGCAGGCACTTCACCGCGATCCGCCGGCCGCAGGACGTCACGAAGGACGCGCCTTCGGCCGTGCCCGGCCGCTCCTGACCTGTCATCACTCCCACGCCCTTCCCGGCCCGTCGTCGTTGTCCGTCGTTGTCCGTCGTTGTCGGCGGTTCCCCGCCGTTACCCGACGGGGTATGGACGACAGCGCCGGCCGGGGCCGGAATGTTCCCGAGCGGGCGGAGCATTCCGGCTCGATCGTGGCCGGTCGGCCCGGCAGCGCGTAACGTGGCGCGGCATGAAGATCCTCATCAGTGCGGACATGGAGGGCGCGACCGGCGTCACCTGGCCGGCCGACGTGCTGCCGGGGACGCCGCAGTGGGAGCGGTGCCGGTCGATGTTCACCTCCGACGTCGACGCCGCGGTCCGCGGCTTCCTGGACGGCGGAGCCGACGAGGTCCTCGTCAACGAGGCCCACTGGACCATGCGCAACCTGCTCCTGGAGCGGCTGGACGAGCGGGCGCAGATGCTCACCGGGCGGCACAAGTCCCTGTCCATGGTGGAGGGCGTGCAGCACGGCGACGTGGACGGCATCGCCTTCGTCGGCTACCACGCGGGCGCCGGCATGGAGGGGGTCCTCGCCCACACCTATCTCGCCAACTCCATCACCGGGGTGTGGCTGAACGGCGTACGGGCCAGCGAAGGACTCCTCAACGCCCATGTCGTCGCCGAGTACGGGGTGCCCGTGGTCCTCGTCACCGGGGACGACGTGGCCTGCGAGGACGCGCTCGGCTACGCGCCGCAGGCGCTCAAGGTCGCGGTGAAGGACCATGTGTCGCGCTACGCGGCCGTGTGCCGCACGCCGGCCAGGACCGCCGCCGACATCCACACCGCCGCCAAGGAGGCCGCCGCGCTGGCGGTGCGCCACGAACCGGTCCAGGCGGGCCCGTTCACCATCGCCCTGGAGTTCGACGCGGAGCACCTGGCGCAGGCCGCCACCGTCGTGCCGGGCGTCGAGCGGACCGGCGAGCGCAAGGTCGCGTACACCAGCGGCACCATGTACGAGGGGATCCGCAGCTTCAAGGCGGTCACCACCATCGCCTCGGCCGCCGTGGAGGAGCAGTATGGCTGACGAGCGCGCACTGGACGAGGTCGTCCGGTTCACCTCCGAGCTGATCCGGATCGACACCACCAACCGCGGCGGCGGCGACTGCCGGGAGCGGCCCGCCGCCGAGTACGCGGCCGAGCGACTGGCGGGCGCGGGCCTCGAACCCGCCCTGCTCGAACGCACCCCGGGCCGGACGAACGTCGTCGCCCGCGTCGAGGGCACCGACCCGTCGGCGCCGGCCCTGCTGCTCCACGGCCATCTGGACGTCGTCCCGGCACAGGCCGGCGAGTGGAGCGTGCACCCCTTCTCCGGCGAGATCCGCGACGGGGTCGTCTGGGGCCGGGGCGCCGTCGACATGAAGAACATGGACGCGATGATCCTCGCCGTGGTGCGGTCCTGGGCACGCGAGGGCGTACGCCCCCGGCGCGATGTCGTCATCGCCTTCACCGCCGACGAGGAGGCCAGCGCCGAGGACGGCTCCGGGTTCCTCGCCGACCGGCACGCCCACCTCTTCGAGGGGTGCACCGAGGGCGTCAGCGAGTCGGGCGCGTACACCTTCCACGACGGCGCCGGACGCCAGATCTACCCGATCGCCGCCGGTGAGCGCGGCACGGGCTGGCTGCGGCTCACCGCGCGCGGCCGGGCGGGGCACGGCTCCAAGGTCAACCGGGAGAACGCGGTGACCCGGCTGGCCGCCGCCGTCACCAGGATCGGCGGGCACGAGTGGCCGCTGCGGCTCACCCCGACCGTGCGCGCCGCCCTGACCGAACTCGCCGCCCTGTACGGCGTCGAGGCGGACCTGGACGACGTGGACGGGCTGCTGCTGAAGCTCGGCCCGGCCGCCAAGGTGGTCGAGGCGACCGTCCGCAACAGCGCCAACCCGACCATGCTGGAGGCCGGTTACAAGGTCAACGTGATCCCGGGCGAGGCCGTCGCCTTCGTCGACGGGCGGTATCTTCCGGACGGCGAGGACGAGTTCCGCGCCACCCTCGACCGGCTGACCGGACCTGACGTCGACTGGGAGTACCACCACCGGGAGGTCGCCCTGCAGGCGCCGGTCGACTCGCCGACGTTCGCCCTGATGCGGGCCGCCGTCCAGGAGTTCGCGCCCGAGGGGCATGTCGTGCCGTTCTGCATGTCGGGCGGCACGGACGCCAAGCAGTTCTCCCGGCTCGGCATCACCGGCTACGGCTTCACCCCGCTCAGGCTCCCCGAGGGCTACGACTACCAGGCCATGTTCCACGGGGTCGACGAGCGGGTGCCGATCGAGGCCCTGCACTTCGGCGTCCGCGTCCTCGACCGCTTCCTGCGGACGGCCTAGACGATGGGGGATCGCATGCGGACCATGGCGTACGGCTCCTGGCCCTCGCCCATCGACGCGGCCCTGGCCGCCGCGCACGACGGCCACCCCGAGTGGCTGGGCCTGGTCGGCGACGAGATCTGGTGGACCGAACCGCGGCCGGAAGAGGGCGGACGCCGGACACTGGTGCGGCGCGGTGCCGAGGGAGCGCAGGAGTCGCTGCTGCCCGCGCCGTGGAACGTGCGCAGCCGCGTCATCGAGTACGGCGGTCACCCCTGGGCCGGTGCGGTGCGCGAGGGCCGGCCGTTCGTCGTGTTCGTGCACTTCGCCGACCAGCGGCTGTACCGCTACGAGCCGGGCGGCGCACCCCGCCCGCTCACACCCCTCTCGCCGGTCGGCGGCGGACTGCGCTGGGCCGAGCCGCGGCTCGACCTGGAACGCGGCGAAGTGTGGTGCGTGCTGGAGGAGTTCACCGGCGAAGGACCCGGCGACCTGCGGCGCGTCGCGGCCGCCGTACCGCTGGACGGCTCCGCAGCCGAGGACCGCGGCGCCGTGCGCGAACTCACCGCCGAACGGCACCGGTTCGTCACCGGGCCCCGGCTCTCGCCGGACGGCCGGCGCGCCGCCTGGCTCGCCTGGGACCATCCGCGCATGCCCTGGGACGGGACGGAGCTGATCGTCGCCGACGTCACGGCCGACGGCACCCTGCGCGGGGCGCGTACGGTCGCCGGGGGACCGGCGGAGTCCGTCGCCCAGGTCGACTGGGCGGCCGACGGAAGCCTGCTGTACGCGAGCGACCGCAGCGGCTGGTGGAACCTGTACCGCGACGGCACCCCGCTGTGCCCGCGCGAGGAGGAGTTCGGCGGGCCGCTGTGGAAGCTCGGGCACCGCTGGTTCGCCCCGCTGGACAGCGGACTGATCGCGGTCGTGCACGGCCGCGGCGCCAAGGCCCTCGGCACCCTCGACCCGGAGACCGGCGAGCTGGCCGACGCGGCCGGACCCTGGTCCGAGTTCGAGCCGACGCTCGCGGCGCACGGCGACCGGGTCGTCGCCGTCGGCGCCGGCCCGCACCGCGGGTACGAGGTCGTCGAACTGGACACCGGCACCGGCCGGGCCCGGGTGATCGGCGCCCGGCACACCGACCCGGTCGAGGCGGCCCTGTACCCCGAGCCACGGGTGCGCACCTTCACCGGCCCCGGCGGACGCGAGGTGCACGCCCATGTCTACCCGCCCCACCACCCCGGCGTCAGGGCACCGGACGGCGAGCTCGCGCCCTATGTGGTGTGGGCGCACGGCGGGCCCACCAGCCGCGCCCCGCTGGTGCTTGACCTGGAGATCGCCTACTTCACCTCCCGGGGCATCGGGGTCGCCGAGGTCAACTACGGCGGCTCCACCGGGTACGGCCGCGAGTACCGGGACCGGCTGCGCGAGCAGTGGGGCGTCGTCGACGTCGAGGACTGCGCCGCCGTCGCCCTGGCCCTCGCCGAGGAGGGCACCGCCGACCGGGGCCGGCTCGCGATCCGCGGCGGCAGCGCCGGCGGCTGGACCAGTGCCGCCTCCCTGACCAGCACGGACATCTACGCGTGCGGCACCATCGTCTACCCGATCCTCGACCTCACCGGCTGGGGCACGGGAGAGACCCACGACTTCGAGTCGCGGTACCTGGAGGGCCTGGTCGGGCCGCTCGCCGAGGTCCCCGAACGGTACGCGGAGCGGTCGCCGGCCGAGCACGCCGACCGGATCACCGCGCCGTTCCTGCTGCTGCAGGGCCTGGACGACGTGATCTGCCCGCCCGTGCAGTGCGAACGCTTCCTCGCCCGGATCGCCGGGCGCGGGGTGCCGCACGCCTACATCGCCTTCGAGGGGGAGGGGCACGGCTTCCGCAGGGCCGAGACACTGGTGCGCGCACTGGAGGCCGAACTCTCCCTGTACGCCCAGGTGTTCGGGCTGGATGTGGCCGGTGTCACAAAGCTGGAGCTGATGACGTGAGAGCACTCGTACGGCCGCCGCGGCTGGTGCCCGGGGCGCGGGTCGCGGTGGTCGCGCCGAGCGGCCCGGTGGCCGAGGACCGCCTGGCGGCTGGCCTCGACATCCTGCGCGGCTGGGACCTCGACCCGGTCGTGCAGCCCCATGCCCTGGACCGGCACGGCCGGCTGGGCTATCTGGCGGGCACGGACGCCGACCGGGCCGCCGACCTCCAGCGGGCCTGGTGCGATCCGGACGTCGCCGCCGTGCTGTGCGCCCGCGGCGGCTACGGCGCACAGCGCATGGTCGACCTGCTGGACTGGGAGGCGCTGCGGGCGGCAGGCCCCAAGGTGCTCGTCGGCTTCAGCGACGTCACCGCGCTGCACCGGGCCTTCGCCGCCCGGCTCGGCCTGGTCACGCTGTACGGGCCCGCGGCGGCGGGAGTCGACTTCGTCAAGAACACACGGACCCAGGAGCATCTGCGGGCCACCCTGTTCGCCCCGGAGACCGTCCGCACGATCGCCTCGGGCCGGCCCGCGCTGGTGCCGGGCCGGGCCCGCGGGGTCACCCTCGGCGGCTGCCTGAGCCTGCTCGCCGCCGACGTCGGCACACCCCTGGCCCCACCGGTCGCGCGGGGCGGTCTGCTGCTTCTGGAGGACGTCGGCGAGGCGCCGTACCGCGTCGACCGGCTGCTGACCCAGCTGGTGCGCGCCGGACGGCTGGACGGCGTGGCCGGGATCGGCCTCGGATCGTGGGCCGACTGCGGCCCGTACGAGGACCTGCGGGCGGTGTTCGCCGACCGCCTCGGCCCCCTCGGCGTACCCGTCCTCGAAGAGATCGGGTTCGGCCACTGCGACGCGGCGCTGACCGTGCCGTTCGGTGTGCCGGCCGCGTTGGACGCGACAGCGGGCACCCTGACCCTCGACGAGCCGGCCCTGCGCTGACCGCGGCGGCCGGGCCACCGTGGGGGCGTAGGGTGGCGGAATGCCGCACAGCCAGTCGCGCTATCTCGCCGAGGGTCCCCGGGTGGGCATACGGCACTTCACCCACGGGGACGGCCCGGAGTTCACCGCCCGGGCCCGGCAGAGCAAGGACCTGCACCACCCGTGGCTGTTCCCGCCGCTCACCGACGCCGCCTACGCCGGGTACGCGGGCCGGCTGATCGAGGACCCGACGAAGGCCGGCTTCCTGGTCTGCGAGAAGGACGACGGGGGCATCGCCGGGTTCATCAACATCAACAACATCGTCGGGGGCGGCTTCCAGTGCGGCGCCCTCGGCTACGGCGCCTTCGCGCACGCGGCCGGGCGCGGGCTGATGAGCGAGGGCCTTGACCTGGTGATCGGGTACGCGTTCGGGCCGCTGCGGCTGCACCGGCTGGAGATCAACGTCCAGCCGGGCAACGCCCCCTCCATAGCCCTCGCCCGTCGCGCCGGATTCCGCCTGGAGGGCTTCTCCCCGGACATGATCTTCATCGACGGGGCCTGGCGTGACCACGAACGCTGGGCGATCACCGCCGAGACACGGGCCGCCGGCTGATCTTCACGGTGTCCGGCCGGCCCTGCCCGGCGCACCGCGGGCCCGTCCCCTCACCCCAAACCGATGGACGGGCGGCTGCCACAGCGGCGAGGATCGACCGCATGCGGAATCTCGTGGTGCTCGACGCCCCCTCCAACCTGGGCCTGCGCCCACCGGCCCCCTCTACCCTGCCCGGCTGCTACAAGCTCGCCGGCGCCCTGCGCGAACAGGGCATCGTGCACCGGCTCGGCGCCGTTGAGGGCGGTGTCGTGGTCCCGCCGCGCTACGACCGCGGCGACTGGCGGGAGGGCGACGGCGTCTTCAACGCGGCGGCCCTCGCCGGGTACACCGTCAAGCTCGCCGACCGCGTCGAACGGCACGTCCGCGCCGGTGACTTCCCCGTCGTCCTCGGCGGTGACTGCTCCATCCAGCTCGGCGCCTGCCTCGCGCTGCGCCGTCTCGGCCGGTACGGGCTGGTCGCCGTCGACGCTTCTGCTGACTTCCGGCACCCCGGCAACTCCGACCGGATCGGCGCGGCCGGCGGCGAGGAGGTGGCCCTGGCCACCGGCCGCGGCCAGCGGGACCTCACGGACCTGGAGGGCCTGCGGCCCTACCTGCGCGACGAGGACGTACGGTTCTTCGGCATCCGCGACGCCTTCACCGAGGACCGCGCCGAACTGACCGCCCTGAAGATCCCCGTGACCACCGTGGGCGACCTGCGCGAGCAGGGCGCCGACACGCTCGCCCGGTCCGCCGCGCAGAGCTTCGAGACACCCCGGCTCGACGGTTTCTGGGTGCACTTGGACGCCGACGTCCTCGACCCCTCGGTGATGCCCGCCGTCGACAGCCCCGACCCCGACGGGCTGCTGCCCGCCGAACTCGTCGCGCTGCTCGGCCCGTTGCTCGCCTCCCCGCGGTGCGTCGGCTTCAACGTCACCATCTACGACCCCGACCTGGACCCGGACGGCACGGCCGGCGCCCTGCTCGCCGACGCCGTGGTCGCCGCCTTTGCGCAATCCTGACCGGCAGTGCCCCTGGTCGGCTCGCCCCGCGCCGGGTTCCATGGTGATCGTGACGACGATCCGACGTGAGGTACTGACGCTGCCCGCCGCGGAGCTGGGCCAGGACAACCCGCTGCCCCCGTTGCGCCCGCTCGACGAGATGCACCGCATCGAGGACCGGGACCGCGACGACATGCCCCGCGACATGGCCCGGCAGATCGGCTACGCACCGCTGCGCAGTCTGCTGCCCGTCCGGGTACGCGACGGCTACGACCGGGTGCGCGTCCCGCGCGCCCTCGACGCGCTCGTGATCGAGAACGACCGGCTGCGCGCCACCGTCCTGCCCGGCCTCGGCGGCCGGGTCGTCTCCCTGGTCCAGCTGTCCACCGGCCGCGAACTCCTCTACCGCAACCCGGTGTTCCAGCCCGCCAACTTCGCCCTGAACGACGCCTGGTACTCCGGCGGCATCGAGTGGAACATCGGCGCGACCGGCCACACGGCCCTGTCCTGCGCGCCCCTGCACGCCGCCCGGGTCGCCGCCCCCGACGGCGGGCGGATGCTGCGGCTGTGGGAGTGGGAGCGGCTGCGCGACGTGCCCTTCCAGGTCGACCTGTGGCTGCCGGACGGCTCCGACTTCCTGTACGTCGGCGTGCGCATCCGCAACCCGCACGAGCGGCCCGTACCCGTGTACTGGTGGTCCAACATCGCCGTGCCCGAGCAGTGCCGGGTCCTCGCCCCCGCCGAGGAAGCCTGGTACTTCGGCTACGAGCGCCGCCTGAGCCGGGTGCCCGTCCCGTCGCACGCGGGCATCGACCGGACGTACCCACCGGCCGGTCCGCACGCCGCGGACTACTTCTACGAGGTCCCGGACGGCCGCCGCCGCTGGATCGCCGCCCTCGACGCCGACGGGCACGGACTGGTGCAGACGTCGACCGACGTACTGCGCGGACGCAAGCTGTTCGTGTGGGGCAGCGGACCGGGCGGGCGCCGCTGGCAGGAGTGGCTGACCGAGCCCGGCACCGGCGGCTACTGCGAGATCCAGGCCGGGCTCGCCCGCACCCAGCTGGAACACGTCCGGCTTGAGGCGGCCGGCGAGGTGTCCTGGCTTGAGGCGTACGGACCGCTCGACGCGGCGCCGCACGGCGCGTGGGCCGCCGTGACGGAGGGCGCCGCGCGACGCCTGGAGGCGGTGCTGCCGCGGGCGGACGTCGATGCCGCGTACGCCGCCTGGAAGCCGTACGCCGACACCGAACCCGGCGAGACGCTGGCCACCGGCTCCGGCTGGGGCGCGCTCGAAGCGCTGCGCGGCGGGTGGAAGCTGCCCGGCACGCCCTTCGCCGAGTCCACCCTCGGCGAGGCCCAGGCACCCTGGCTGGAACTGCTGCGCACCGGCTCCTTGCCCGAGCCGCGCCGACTGCGGCCGCCGCACGAGACCCTGGTGGCCGCGCACTGGCGGGACCTGCTGGAGAACGCGCCCGCCACCGCGCACACCGAGTACCACCTCGGCGTCGCCCAGTGGCACGCCGGCGACCGGGCGCAGGCGGTGCGCAGCTGGGAACGGGCCCTGCCGCAGGCACCCTCCGCGTGGCCGCTGCTGCGCTGTCTCGCCGTCGCCGACCAGGAGCGGGGCCACCACGAGCGGGCCGCCGACCGGTACGCCGGCGCCTTCGACGCCCTGTGCCGCGAGCGGCGCGACGACGGCCCGTCGTGGACCGCCGCCACCGCCGCGCTCGGCCGCGAGGCCCTGGAGGCGCTGCTGGCGGCGCGGCGCGCCGACCAGGCACGGGCGGTGTGGGAGCGGCTGCCCGCGGCGACCCGGCGGCGCGGCCGGTTCCGGCTCCTTGAGGCCGAGTTGCTGCTCGCCGAGGGGCGGCCCGCGCAGGCCCGTGCCGTCTTCGACGAGGGCTTCGAGGTGGCCGACCTGCGGGAGGGCGCACAGACCATCGGCCGGCTGTGGTCCCGCCTCACCGACGAGCCACTGCCCGCCCCCTACGACTTCCGCATGCACCCCACCACCCCCTGACGACGAGCCACGACGCAGGGCCGCACTGGCCGCACCCCCGACCGCACGGAGCGGTTTCCCCCACGGACGACCCCGCCGGATGCTCCACGCCGAGACGACGACCCGGCCGCGGCCACCGGCGCTCGTGCCCTGCGACGAGCAGGACGCCGCGGGGTGCCGCGGGTGTGCCGGGGCCGTTCGGAATAGGGGACGCCGGGGGCGCGAGCGGCGGCCTGCCGTACGCGGCCGGAGGCGTGCCCCTGCCGTCGGGCGCCGCCGGCGGGCCCGTGTGCGGTCAGGAGCGGTGGTCCACGTACTCGAACAGGGAGCCGTCCGGGTGCATCGCGAGGAGGTTGCGGCCCACCGGGGTGGCCACCGGCCCCGCCAGAACCTGCGCGCCGAGGTCCGTCAGCAGCCGATGGGCCTCGTCCACGTCCTTGACCGCGACCGTCGCGGCCACCTTGCGCAGCAGCTCCAGCTCGGCCTCGGGGCCGCTCATCAGCAGGAAGGAGCCGACCGCGGCGACCCGTACGCCACCGCGTTCGGAGCGCACCGCACGGCCGCCCGTCAGCCGTTCGTAGAAGGGGACCGCGGTATCGAGGTTGTCGACGCAGATGCGCAGCGAGGCGCCCAGAATCTCCATACGCCCGAGCCTAGTTGGGCCGCGCGGCCAAGACGCTCGCTTCCCGCGATCACTCACCGTACCCGGCCACGCCCTCCGCACGGGCGCCATCGGACGGCGCACCCCGGCCTTCCGTACCGGCCCCACGCCCCCGCCACCGTGCGCCGGTCGCAGACGCGCGGGTTTGAGTGCGGCGCGCAGGGGGACGCGGAGGGCTCGGATCAGTCGTACCGCCGGAGGCCCACTGTGAGGCGACCCCGCATCGTGATCGTCGGAGCCGGCTTCGCCGGGTACGGTGCGGCCCGTGCCCTGTCCCGGCGCGCCCGCGGGCGCGCCGACGTCACCGTCCTCAACGCGACCGATTACTTCCTGTACCTGCCGCTGCTGCCCCAGGTCTCCGCGGGCATGCTGGAGCCGCGCCGCGTCGCCGTGTCGCTGTCCGGCACCCTGCGCGACGTGCGCCTGGTGCTCGGCGTCGCGGACCGCGTCGACCTCGACGGGCGGGCCGTGCACTACACCGACCCCGAGGGCCGCACGGGCACCCTCGACTACGACCGGCTCGTGCTCGCCGTCGGCAGCGTCAACAAACTGCTGCCGGTGCCCGGCGTGGCCGAGCACGCGCACGGCTTCCGCGGCCTGCCCGAGGCCCTTTACCTGCGCGATCACGTGACCCGGCAGCTGGAGCTCGCCGTCGCCGACGATCCGCGCGCCGCCGCGGAGCGCTGCACCTTCGTCGTGGTCGGTGCCGGTTACACCGGCACCGAGGTGGCCGCGCACATGCAGCGGGCCACCGCGGACCAGACGCGCGGCAGGGCGCTGCCGGACGGGGTGCGGCCCCGCTGGCTGCTGCTGGACATCGCGCCGCGGGTCCTGCCCGAGCTGGACGAACGCCTCTCGCGCACCGCGGACCGGGTGCTGCGGCAGCGGGGCGTCGAGGTCCGCATGGGCACCTCGGTGCAGGAGGCCACCCACGACGGGGTACGGCTCAGCGACGGCGAGTTCGTCGCGACCCGCACGCTGGTGTGGTGCGTCGGCGTCCGGCCCGATCCGCTCGTCGAGGACGTCGGCCGGCCCCTGGAGCGCGGCCGGCTGATCGTCGACCCGTATCTGCGGGTGCCCGGCCACCCCGAGGTCTTCGCGTGCGGGGACGCGGCGGCGGTGCCGGACCTGGAGAGGCCCGGCAACCTCACGCCGATGACGGCCCAGCACGCCTGGCGGCAGGGCGCGGTCGCGGCGGACAACGTGGCCGCCTCGCTCGGCGCCGGACAGCGCCGCCCCTACCGCCATCGCGACCTGGGCTTCGTCGTCGACCTCGGCGGCGCACGGGCCGCCGCCGACCCGCTCGGCATTCCGCTGTCCGGCCTGCTGGCCGGGGCGGTCACCCGCGGCTACCACCTGGCGGCGATGCCCGGCAACCGGGTCCGGGTCGCCGCCGACTGGCTGCTGGACACCGTACTGCCGCCCCAGGCCGTCCAGTTGGGGCTGGTGCGCTCCTGGTCGGTGCCGCTGGACACCGCCTCACCCGAACTGGCCCGCGTACCGGGCGGACCCGGAGCGCACACCGGGAGCCACCCCGCGCCCGGCCCCGTGCGGCGCACCGACACCCCTGCGGAAGGAGACTCATGAAAACCGACGAACTCAACGATCTCGCCCAGCAGTTGCGCGTGGACAGCGTGCGCGCCTCAGCGGCGGCCGAGTCCGGGCACCCCACCTCCTCGATGTCCGCGGCGGAGCTGATGGCGGTGCTGCTCGACCGCCATCTGCACTACGACTTCGAGCGCCCCGACCATCCGGCCAACGACCGCTTCGTCCTCTCCAAGGGCCATGCCTCGCCGCTGCTGTACGCCGCCTACAAGGCGGCCGGCGCCGTGGACGACGCCGAACTGCTGACCTTCCGCGCGCTCGGCAGCAGGCTGGAGGGCCATCCGACGCCGCGGCGGCTGCCCTGGGTGGAGACGGCCACCGGCTCGCTCGGCCAGGGGCTGCCCGTCGGCGTCGGCATCGCGCTGGCCGGCAAGCGGCTGGACCGCACCGGCTACCGGGTCTGGGTGCTGTGCGGGGACAGCGAACTGGCCGAGGGATCCATCTGGGAGGCCGCCGAGCACGCGGCGTACGAACACCTCGACAACCTCACGGCGATCGTGGACGTCAACCGGCTCGGCCAGCGCGGCCCGACCCGGCACGGCCACGACCTCGACGCGTACGCCCGCCGGTTCCACGCCTTCGGCTGGCACACGGTGGAGATCGACGGCCATGACGTCGACGCCGTCGACCGCGCCTACGCCGAGGCCGAGTCCACCAGCGGGCAGCCCACGGTGATCCTCGCCCGCACCCTCAAGGGCAAGGGCGTGGCCGCCGTCCAGGACCGTGAGGGCCTGCACGGCAAGCCGCTGCCCGACGCGGAGGAGGCCATCGCCGAACTGGGCGGCGCACGCGACCTGCGGGTACGGGTGCGGGAGCCGCACGCGGCGCGGACCCTGCGCTCGGCCCCGACGGAGCCCCTTGACCTGCCCCGCTACGAGCCGGGCGGCAAGGTGGCCACCAGGGACGCGTTCGGCAAGGCGCTCGCCGCGCTCGGCACCGCCCGCGGCGACGTCGTCGCCCTGGACGGGGAGGTCGGCGACTCCACCCGTACCGAGTTCTTCGCCAAGGAGCACCCCGACCGGTTCTTCGAGTGCTACATCGCCGAACAGCAGCTGGTCGCCGCGGCGGTGGGCATGGCGGCGCGCGGCTGGGTGCCGTACGCCTCGACGTTCGCCGCCTTCTTCACGCGCGCTTTCGATTTCGTGCGGATGGCGTCGATCAGCGGCTCCGGCATCAACCTGGTCGGCTCGCACGCGGGCGTCGCGATCGGTCAGGACGGGCCCTCCCAGATGGGTCTTGAGGACCTGGCGATGTTCCGGAGCGTGTACGGCTCGACGGTGCTGTACCCGTGCGACGCCAACCAGACCGCGAAGCTCGTCGCCGCCATGGCCGGCCTGGACGGCGTCCGCTATCTGCGCACCTCGCGCGGCGGCGGCCCGGTCCTCTACGGCCCGGACGAGGAGTTCCCGGTCGGCGGCAGCAAGGTGCTGCGCTCCTCCGCCGAGGACCGGCTGACCGTGGTGGCCGCCGGGGTCACCGTGCCCGAGGCCCTGACCGCCGCGGATCTGCTGGCGGGCGAGGGCATCGCGGTCCGGGTCGTCGACCTGTACTCGGTCAAGCCCGTCGACCGGCAGACCCTGCGCCGGACCGCCGAGGAGACCGGCTGTCTGCTCACCGTGGAGGACCACCACGAGGAGGGCGGCATCGGCGACGCCGTGCTCGACGCGTTCGCCGACGGCAGGCCGGTGCCCCGGCTGGTGCGGCTGGCGGTGCGGACGATGCCGGGGTCGGCCGCGCCCGACGAGCAGTTGCACGCCGCGGGCATCGACGCCCAGGCGATCGCGGCGGCCGGCCGGCGGCTCGCGGCGGAGACGGCCGCCAGGTAATGCCCAGCGGGCGGTCGCCGCGAACGGCCCAGCGGGCGGTCGCCGCTGACGGACGGCACGAGCCGGGGGCCGGGGCATGAGCCCCGGCCCCCGGCATTTCCGCGGCATTTCCGCGCGGCGTTCTCGTCGGCGGCATGCGACCACCGGAATTCACCATCGATACCAGCGGCCCCGGCCTCCCGCCGTGGTGGTGCCGCGGACCAGGAAACCCAACAGCCAGACGACCAGCACCGCCAGGGCGATCCACCAGAGCAGTTTCACCGCGAATCCGGCGCCGAAAAGGATCAGGGCCAGGAGCAGGACGAGCAGAATGGGAACCATAATTCGAACCTCCTGCATTCCGGGTTTCCCGAAATCCGCCGTTCAGGCTTCCTTGCGGCAGAGGATTTCCGCGTGCAGCGCCGTGAACCAGCCGTCCTCGCGCTCGCCCCACTCCCGCCACGCCGCGGCCACGGCGCGCAGTTGGGCCTCGGTCGCGTGCCCGCCCCGGACGGCCCGCTCCGCGTACGCCGAGGCGACGGTCCGATCCGCCCACAGCCCGCTCCACCACGCCCGCTCCTGCGGCGTGCTGAACGTCCACGTGGCGGAGGTGGCCGTGATGTCGCGCAGTCCCGCGGCCAGCGCCCACGACTTCAGGCGCCGCCCGGCGTCCGGCTCGCCGCCGTTGGCGCGGGCCACCCGGCGGTACAGGTCCAGCCAGTCGTCCAGGCCCGGCAGCGCGGGATACCAGGTCATCGCCGCGTAGTCCGAGTCGCGGACGGCGATGAACCCGCCGGGCGCGGTGACCCGGTGCATCTCGCGCAGCGCCCGCACCGGGTCACCGACGTGCTGGAGCACCTGGTGGGCGTGGACCACGCAGAACGTGTCGTCCGGATAATCCAGCGCGTGGACGTCGGCCACCGCGAAGTCGACGTTGGCAAGGCCGCGTTCGGCGGCCGTGGCCCGGGCCAGGTCCAGTACCTCAGGCGCCCGGTCGACGCCGGTGACATGCCCGTCGGGGACCAGTGCGGCCAGGTCGGCGGTGATCGTGCCCGGGCCGCAGCCGATGTCCAGGATCTTCATATGGGGCTTGATCGAACCGAGCAGATAGGCCGCGGAGTTGGCCGCGGTCCGCCAGGTGTGCGAACGCAGCACCGACTCGTGGTGCCCATGGGTGTAGACGGCGGTCTCCCGCGGTTTCGGCATGGCTCTGCCCCTTCGCGTCGTCGCTCCGTACCGGCGCACCGGAGCCCGGTCCGCGGTACGCATCACCGTACGCGCACCAACCGAATGATGAGACCCACGTTTCACCATACGGACGACGTGGGCGGGCGGGACGAGCGGCGCCGGCGCGCCGGACGGTAGACGGCCAGCGCCCGCGGCACCTTCTCCACCGTCAGCCCGCCCCGCACCTCGGTCACCTCGCCGTCGTAGGCGAGCAGCGTGCCCGGCATGACCCCGCCCACCCGCAGCCGGCCGGCCTTCACCGCGGTGTGGGCCGAGGAGCGGGTCAGCGGACCGGCGAGGGCGGCGGTGAGCAGCCGCAGGGCGGGCAGCCGGCCACCCGGCACCACACGGACGTCGAGCAGCCCGTCCGCCAGGTCCAGCCGGCGCCCTGACGCCAGCCCCCTGCGGTGGTACAGGCAGTTCCCCGCGAACAACAGCCACAACGGGCGCCTGCGCCCGCCGACCTCGGCCGTCACCGGATGCCGGTCGGCGCGCAGCACCCGCACGGCCGCGAGCAGCCCGGCCGGCCAGCCGCCGATCCGGTGCGACCAGCGGTCCCGCTCCCGCACCAGCTCCGGATAGACGCCGAGGCTCAGCGTGTTGAGGAAGATGCCGGCCCGCTCGCCCGCGGTGAACCGGCCCACGTCCACCCGCACCGCCTCGCCCCGCCGGACCGCCCCGGCGAGGTCCCGCACGTCCTCCACGCCCAGGTCGTAGGCGAAGTGGTTGAGCGTCCCGCCCGGCAGCACCGCCAGCGGCAGACCGTGCCGCAGGGCCGCGGTGGCTGCCGCGTTCACGGTGCCGTCGCCGCCGCACACCCCGAGCACCCGTGCGCGCGCCGCCGCCTTCGCCAACTCCTCCTCGATGTCCGCCGGTTCGCACACCACGAGGTCCGCAAGCGGCAGCGCGTCGCGCAGCGCGCGCACCCGGTCGGCGGTGCCCGCCCCGGCGTTGGCGACCAGCACCAGGCCGTCCCCCTCCGGGAGCGCCGGAACCTCGGCACGCGGCCGGGCGTGCGGGGTGAGCTGGGCCCGGGTCGGCACCAGCCCCCGTACGGCGAACGCGGCCCCGGCGCCGAGCACGGCACCGGCGAGGACGTCGCTCGGGAAGTGGACGCCGGTGTAGACCCGGGAGGCGGCGACCGAGAACGCCAGCGGGGCGACGGCGGCGCCCCAGGCCGGGGACTCCAGGGCGACACCGGCCGCGAAGGCGGCGGCCGACGCCGCGTGGCCGGACGGGAACGACGTGGTGATCGGCTGCCGGTTCAGCCGCCGCACCAGCGGGACCGGGTCCAGAAGCGGACGGGGGCGGCGCACCGAGCGCTTGCCGATCGTGTTGATGACCAGCGAGGCAAGGCCCAGCGAGGCGATGCCGCGGACGGCGGCCCGCCGGGCACGCGGGGTGCGGCTCGCCGCCACGGCAGCCGCCGTCGCGCACCACAGCACCCCGTGGTTCGCGCTCCGGCTCAGCCGCGGCAGTATCCGCTCGGCACCCGGCCAGTGCCACTGGGCGGCGGACTCGAACAGCCGGCGGTCGAGGTCGAGCAACCACGCCCGCACGGCGCTGCTGCCCGGTCCGGCAGCGGTGAGGTCGACATCTGGGCTCATGCGGGTGCGGGTACCCTGAAGCGGTCGTTTTCTGCCCGCCGGCGGGGCGATCGGGGGATCGGCCGAGAGGAAGCGAGAGGAACACCGCATGCGTCTGCTCCTGGTCCGTCACGGCCAGACCCCCTCGAACGTCGGGGGACTGCTCGACACCGCCGTGCCGGGTCCGGGGCTCACCCCGCTCGGGCAGCGACAGGCCGCCGCCCTGCCCGAAGCGCTCGCCGACGAGGACATCGAGGCCGTCTACGCCTCCACCCTGGTGCGCACCCAGCTGACGGCCGCCCCGCTGGCCGCCGCCCGCGGCCTCGACGTCCGGGTCCGCGACGGCATCCGCGAGCTGGCCGCCGGCGACCTGGAGATGCTGCCCGGCGACAGCGACCGGGGCCAGGAGTACATGACCACGGTGTTCGCCTGGGCGGGCGGCGACACGGGGCTGCGCATGCCCGGTGCGGAGACCGGCGCCGAGGCGCTGGCCCGGTTCGACGCGGTGGTCGCGGAGGCCGCCGCCGACGGCGCCGCGACGGTCGTCATGGTCAGCCACGGCGCCGCGATCCGCATGTGGACCGCGGCCCGCGCGCACAACGTGGACGTGCCCTTCGTCGCCGCCCACCCGCTGGAGAACACCGGTGTGGTGGCCCTGGAGGGCTCCCCGGCCGACGGCTGGAAGGCGCTGTCCTGGGAGGGCGCGCTGGTGCTGCCCGCCGGAGCGAGCGGGCCGACCGGCCGGCCGCGACCGGTGCCACCCGGAGCCGCCGAGCCCTCCGGCCCGGCGCCGACCGGGGCCGTGGAGCAGGCTGGGGGCGCCGGGCTGTCTGGGCTGGTGCCGACCGGGGCCGCGGAGCAGGCTGGGGCCGACGAGCAGGATGGGGCCGGCGGGCCGGACGGGGGCGCCGAGTCGGGCGGCCCGGACGACAGGGGCGCCGCCCGATAAGGGTTTGCCGCAGGTCCGGGGCGCCCCGCAGAATTCCTCCCCATGGGACACCTGGAAGCCGCGCACCTCGAATACCACCTCCCCGACGGGAGGACGCTGCTCGGCGACGTGTCCTTCCGGGTCGGCGAGGGCGCCGTCGTCGCCCTGGTCGGCCCCAACGGCGCGGGCAAGACCACCCTGCTCCGGCTGATCTCCGGCGAGCTGAAACCGCACGCGGGCACCGTCACGGTGACCGGCGGCCTCGGCGTGATGCGCCAGTTCGTGGGGTCCGTACGGGACGAGACGACCGTACGCGACCTGCTGGTGTCCGTCGCCCCGCCGCGCATCCGCGAGACGGCGCGCGCCGTCGACGCGGCCGAGCACGCGCTCATGACCGTCGACGACGAGGCCGCCCAGCTCCAGTACGCGCAGGCACTCGCCGACTGGGCCGAGGCGCGTGGCTACGAGGCCGAGACGCTGTGGGACATGTGCACCACGGCCGCCCTCGGTGTGCCCTACGAACGCGCCCAGTGGCGGCAGGTGCGCACCCTCTCCGGAGGCGAGCAGAAACGGCTCGTGCTGGAGGCGCTGCTGCGCGGCACCGACGAGGTGCTGCTGCTCGACGAGCCCGACAACTACCTCGACGTGCCCGGCAAGCGCTGGCTGGAGGAGAGACTGCGGGAGACCCGCAAGACGGTCCTGTTCGTCTCCCACGACCGCGAACTCCTCGCCCGCTCCGCCGAGAAGATCGTCTCCGTCGAACCCGGCCCGGCGGGCGCCGACGCCTGGGTGCACGGCGGCGGCTTCGCCACCTACCACGAGGCACGGCGCGAACGCTTCGCCCGCTTCGAAGAGTTGCGCAGACGCTGGGACGAGAAGCACGCACAGCTGAAGAAACTCGTGCTGAACCTGAGGCAGGCGGCCAGCATCAGCCATGAGTTGGCCTCCCGCTACCAGGCGGCCCAGACCCGGCTGCGCAAGTTCGAGGAGGCCGGGCCGCCGCCCGAGCCGCCGCGCGAGCAGGACATCCGGATGCGGCTGAAGGGCGGCCGTACCGGCGTGCGGGCCGTGACCTGCGCGGGGCTTGAGCTGACCGGCCTGATGCACCCCTTCGACCTGGAGGTCTTCTACGGCGAACGGGTCGCCGTGCTCGGCTCCAACGGTTCCGGCAAGTCGCACTTCCTGCGCCTGCTCGCCGGCGACGAGGTGGCGCACACCGGGGCGTGGAAGCTGGGCGCACGGGTGGTGCCCGGACACTTCGCCCAGACCCACGCGCATCCCGAGCTGGCCGGCCGCACCCTGCTGGACATCCTGTGGAAGGAACACTCCCAGGACCGGGGCGCCGCCATGTCACGGCTGCGCCGCTACGAGCTGACGCACCAGGCCGAGCAGTCCTTCGACCGGCTCTCCGGCGGCCAGCAGGCCCGGTTCCAGATCCTGCTGCTGGAACTGGCCGGTGCCACCGCGCTGCTGCTGGACGAGCCCACCGACAACCTCGACCTGGAGTCGGCCGAGGCGCTCCAGGAGGGCCTGGAGTCCTTCGAGGGCACCGTCCTGGCGGTCACCCACGACCGCTGGTTCGCCCGCTCCTTCGACCGCTACCTGGTGTTCGGCAGCGACGGCCGGGTACGCGAGACACAGGAGCCGGTCTGGGACGAGCGACGGGTGGAGCGGGCACGCTGAGGGCTCCGCCGGTTCGACAGCGTCCCGAAGGGGCGCGGGGAACTGCGCGACCAGCCACGACGGTGTCGCAGACGACCGACGGCATCTCGCTGCGTTTCCAGCGGAGCGTGTAGCGGCCCGGCCGGATGTTCGTACAGTGGATTCAGGAACGTGAGACACGACGAGCGGGGCACACCATGACCGGAGTCGACGCGGACCGTCTGGACGACCAGCAGCTCATGAAGGAACTGGAGACGATCCACCGCACGCGCCACGACACGCTGCTGTACGGATCGAACGACGCGTTGCGCGCCCACAACGAGCGCATGGCGCAACTTGAGGGCGAGTATCTGCGCCGCAACCCGCGCCGGCTCATCGCCGCGGGCCGCACCCGTGAGGGCGCGCGCGAGCGGGGCTGCGGGGGCACGGTGACCCCCGGCACCCCCGCCACCTGAGCGGCGCGGCGCGCACCGCTCGCGGCGGGTGACGACGCGTCAGCGCCGTTCGCCGGTCAGTGCCTCGGCCAGCTCCTGGACGTTGGCGTACCGTGCCGAACGCGGCAGCCGCCGTACCGCCTCGATCAGGTCGTCGGGCGCACGCCCGTGACGCAGGGCGTTCGACAGCTCGCGCGGGCCGGCCGGGAACATGCCGCGCCCGAGGAGCCGGGCCAGTTCCAGCCGCACCGACTCCAGCGACGTCCCGCGGCTCCTTCCCGGCACCACGGGGCCGCGCCAGATCTGCGGGTCGTCCTCGGCGGTGGGCTCCGGGTCGTACCACTCCTCGCTGCGGGTGGGGTGCCCGGACCTGAGCAGGCCCTTCAGCTCGTGCTTCATCTCGTCGTCCCGGTGGACGTTGAGACGGTCGCTGCCTCGCTGCATGTCTCCCTCCAGATCTTTCAAGGGGTGCGCACCGCGTACCCGGCCAGGGGCGGCCGACACACGGTTTCGGGGGCGAACCGGGCGCCGGCCGGCGGGGTCACCCGCCCGGCGGTCCGCGTCCCGCTAATGGGGTCCGGCCGCGCGCGGGGCACCGCCCGGCGGGCTGTGATGGCTGTGGGGGCACGACCGTCGTGCTCCGCCCGCCGGGAGCCGGCCGCCGTGCTCCCGCAGCCGTCGCTTCCAAGGAGCCCGCTCATGCGCCGCACCGCCCGCGTCCTCGCCGTGGCCGCCCTGACCGGCTTCGCCGCGGGCACTCCCTCGGCCGCGTCCGCGGCTCCCGCCGCCCGGGTCGCTCCGGGGCCCGTCGGGCCCGGCGGCACGGTCACCGTGTCGGTGCCGTGCCCCGAGGCCACCGGCGGGACCGCCCCGGACCTCCTCGACAGGCCGGGCACCCGGGACAGCGCGCCCATCACGACGGGATCGCGCACCCTGGCCGGTCCGTACGAGCCGGGGGCGCCCCGCGCGGACTGCCCGGACGGGAGCGGCGCGCGGGAGCGGGTGCCCGGCCTGCCACGGGAGGGCGAGGCCCGCCCCGAGCGGACCGGAGAGGCCACCGGCAGGGACCGGACCGGCACGGACGGGACCGGCAGCGGTGTCACGGGGGGCAACGAGGCCGGCGTCCCCGACGCCGGGATTCCCGACGCCGGGGTCCCGGACGCCGGGGTCCCCGGCACGGACCGGCCCGAGGCGCGCGGCACGGACACGCCCTACACGGACCCGCTGCGTACGGACCCGCCCTACCGGGACACGCCCGGCACGGACGGACACGGCACGGACACACATGGGGGCGACACCCACGCCGCCGACCCTCCCGACGCCGGCGCACACGACGGCACGACTCATGACGGCACGACTCACGACGGCACGACGCACGACGGCACGACCCACGACGGCGGCACGCACGCGTGCGGGGCCGCCGAGCCGTGCGCCGACGGGCGTACCTGCACCGAACCGCGGGGAGGCTCCCCCTGCGAACCGGCCGACGCCCAGCACGGCGTGGACGCGGGGGAAGGGGGTGCCTTCACCGATTCCGTGCCCGCCCTGGTCGCCGGCGCCGTGCTGATCGCGGGCGCGTTCGGCGCCGCCGCGCACCGGCTGTGGCGCCGCCGCACCGACCCGGACGGCTGACGCGCCGCGCGAACCCGCAGACTCGACGCGGACATGACAGGGAAGGCGGGGTAGAAGGAGGCGAGCGGCAGGGCACGCCGGAAAGGAGCACGGACCGGACCGCATGCGGACACCACACGGCACCACGGACTGCGGGGAGGCGGAGATGCGGCGGACGGACCCCGAGGGCCACGGCCCCGTCCGGTACGGGCCGGCCCTGCCGGGCGACGGGCTGACCGTCCTGCCCGCGCTCGCCGACGTGCTCGCCGCCCACGCCCGCCACGCCGGGGCAGAGCCGGTCGGCGGGGCGCCCGCGCTCCTCGACGCGGCCGACGGCTACTGGGCGCGGCGCGGGCTGCCGGCCGGCCGCGACCGCGTCGCCGCCGCGCCCGGGGCGCCGTCCCTGCTGCTCGCGCTGACCGCCGCGCTCGGCGGCGACGTGCTGGTGCCGCGGCCGTGCGCCGCCTGGTGGGCGCCGTACGCGCGCCTGCTGGGCCGGCCCGCGTTCCATGTGGCGACGCCGGCCGAGTGCGGCGGCGTGCCGGACTCGGCCGCCCTGATGGAGACGGTCCGCCGGGTTCGTGCCGAGGGCGGGGAACCCCGGCTGCTCGTGCTCTCCGTCGCCGACGACCCGACCGCCACCGTCGCCCCGCCCGAACTGGTGCATGAGGCGGTCGAGGCGGCACAGGGCGAGGGGCTGCACCTGATCAGCGACGAGACCTGGCGCGACACGCTGCACGGCCCGCACGAGACCGTGCTGCTCAGCCCGGCCGAGATGGTGCCGGACCGGGTCACCGTCGTCACCGACCTGGCGGGCGCCCTGCTGCCGCCGGGCTGGCCCGCCGCCGTCGCCCGCTTCCCGGACGGCCCGGCGGGGCGGGCACTGCACGCGCGCGTGCTCGATGTGCTCACCGCGCTCGGCGCCACCGTCGCCGGCCCGGTCGCGGCCGCCGCGGCGTACGCGCTCGACGAGCCGGAGCCGGTCGCCGTACGCCGCGGCGCCGCCGTACGCCTGCACGCGCGCGTGGCCGCCGCCGCGCACGCCGCCGTGGTCGCGGCGGGCGCCGTGGCCCGCCCGCCGCAGGCCGGCCGTCACCTGTACGTCGACCTCGGGCCGCTGCGCCGCGCGCTGGGCGCGCACGGTGTCGGCGACGCACAGGAACTGGAGGACTTCCTCACCGCCCGGCTCGGCATGCCCGCGCCCGGCGGCCACCGGTTCGGCGACGACCTCCAGGCGCTGCGGGTGCGGCTGTCCACCGGGCCGCTGCTGGACGGCACGGACGAGGAACGCACGGAATGCCTCACCTCACCCGCGCCGTTGGAACTGCCACACGTGCAACGCGCGTTGATCTCCTTGAAGTCGGTCTTCGACGATCTTCGCGACGACGCTCAGCGATGGGAGCCTCCTCGATGACGCAGCAGACGCCGCAATCCGGGTCAGCCCTGACGACCACGACGATCAGGAAGGCCGGCGCCACCGCGCCGGCCGCCTTCGCGCCTCCGTTCCCGCCGCTCGCCGAACCCCGCCCGCTGGGCGAACACCGGATCTGGCCCCGCACCTTCCACGACCGGCTCACCGCGCCCCTGCCCGGACTCAAGGCCCTCGCCCGCTTCGCCCGCGAGGGCTCCGTACGGCCCGCGCCCGACGGCCTGAAGGACATCCCGCGGCTGCCCTACGAACCGGGCCCGCTGCCCCGCGTCGACGCCCGTACGGTCGCCGTCAGCTGGGCGGGGCACGCCAGTTGGGTGGTCCGGATCGGCGGCCTGACCGTCCTCACCGACCCGGTGTGGTCCCGCCGCATCCTCGGTACCCCGGCCCGCATCACCCCGGTCGGCGTCGACTGGCACGCGCTGCCGCGGGTCGACGCCGTGGTGATCAGTCACAACCACTACGACCACCTGGACGCCCCGACGCTGCGTCGACTCCCGCGTACGACCCCCGTGTTCGTGCCCGCGGGGCTCGGCCGCTGGTTCCGGCGCCGCCGGTTCACCACGGTGACCGAGCTGGACTGGTGGGAGGCGGCGGAACTGTCCGGTGTCCGCTTCGACTTCGTGCCCGCCCACCACTGGTCCAAGCGCCGCCTCACCGACACGTGCCGCAGCCTGTGGGGCGGCTGGGTGCTCACCGACCCCGACGGACAGCGGGTCTACTTCGCGGGCGACACCGGCTACGGCCACTGGTTCTCCCGGATCGGCCGCCGCTACCCGGGCATCGACCTCGCCCTGCTCCCCATCGGCGCCTACGACCCGCGCTGGTGGCTCAGCGACGTGCACTGCGACCCGGAGGAGGCGGTGCGCGCGGCCCAGGACCTGGGCGCCCGCCGCATGGCCCCCATGCACTGGGGCACGTTCGTGCTCTCCGCCGAGCCCGTCCTCGAACCGCTCACCCGGGTACGCGCGAAGTGGCGACAGGCGGGCCTGGCCCCCGACGACCTGTGGGACCTCCCGGTAGGCGGCTCCCGGGTACTCACCTGAACCCACGGCCGCGGGACCGCGCGGCGCGGGGCCGGTGCGCGGGGGCGCAGCATGGGGCCGGGCATGGGAATGGGGCGGCGTGGGCCCGGGACGCGGGGCGGGTGCGCGGCGCGTGGAAGGTGCCCGTGGTGCGTCGTCCCGTGTCCGCGGGGGCGCACGGTACGGCGGGGTAAGGGCGCGGCACGACGGAGGGGCGGGGCACGGGGACCGTGCGCGACGCGGCGCGGGGGAGGGACGGGGCGCGGCGTGCCGGGGGGATGGGGCGCGGCACGGCTGAGGGATGGGGCACGGCGCGGCGGGGCGGCGGGGCGGGGGGAGATGTCCGTGATGCGCTGCCCCCGTCCTCGGCGGCACCGTGGCCGGTCGCTCTCCAAGTTCCGGGCGTCACCCGGAGGGGGCAGCCCCGCAGCGGGCCATCTGCCGACGGCCGCGGCGCCCCCTCGTGGTGCTGCCGGACGGCGACGGCCCTCGTCCGGCCTGCCCGAGGTGCTGTCGCGGGGCCGCGGAGTGCGACCACGGCGCCCGGGGTCTCGGGTGGATCAGACGGGGCCGTGGGTGTCCGCCCGGGTGCCGGCCGTTCCGCGTACCCGGCGCCACACGCCCGGGGCCGCGCTGAGCGCCACGGTCAGCGCGACCGCCGCGACCACGCCCTCCCAGGGCTCGCTGAACAGCGAGCCGCCCAGGATGCCGATCAGCTGGTACGTCACCGCCCAGGCGAGACAGGCCGGCGCATTGCCACGGGCGAAGCGGCGCAGCGGCCACCGCGCCATCAGACAGGCCAGCATCACCGGTATGCGGCCCGCCGGCACCAGCCGGGACAGCACGAGCACCGTCACCCCGTGGTCGGCCAGCTTCTCCTGCGCCTGGGCCAGCCGGTCCTCGGGGGCCCGCGCCCGGATCGCCTCCAGCCAGCGCGAACCGTTCTTCGAACCCATCCCGCGCCGCCCCAGCCAGTACAGCGCCACGTCCCCGAGGTACGCGGCCAGCGACGCCGTCGCGAACACCAGCGCCAGCGCGAACGGCGCCGTCTGGTGGAAGGCCACCACGGCCGCCGAACTCACCAGCGCCCCGGTCGGCACCACCGGCACCAGGGCGCCGATCAGCACCAGCAGGAACAGCGTCGGATAGCCGATCGCCTGCTGGGTGGACTCCGGCGGCACGTTCGTCGTCGCGGCGGCAAGCCAGCTCACCTCGCGACCTCCAGCCGTACGCTCTCCCCGTGCCCCAGCTTGTGCACCGCAACCCCGGGCGCGGCCTCGGCCGCGAGGCGCACGAACTCGTCGCCCGGCGCATGGAACTCATGGGGGCGCACGGCGTCCATGCCGATCGGCCAGTACGTCCCGTAGTGCACCGGCACCGCGCTGCGCGGGGCGAGACCGGCCAGCGCCCGCGCGGCCCGCGCGGCGTCCAGATGCCCCTCGCCGAGGTGCGGCCCCCAGCCGCCCACCGGCAGCAGGGCCATGTCCACGGGGCCGACCTCCTCGGCCATCGAGTCGAACAGCCCGGTGTCCCCGGCGAAGTAGGTACGGGCCTCGCCCTCGACGACGTAGCCGAGCGCGGGCGAGCGGTGCGGGCCGACCGGCAGCCGCCGCCCGTCGTGCCGTGCGGACACCGCGCGTACGACGAGGCCGCCGGCCGCGATCTCGTCACCGGGCGCCACCTCGGTGACCCGCAGCCCGCCGAGCCTGCGCAGTCCGGGGACCGCGCGGGGCGCGCCGCGCGGCACGAGCACAAGCGTGCCCGGGGCGAGCCGGGCCAGCGAGGCGAGATGCAGATGGTCGGCGTGCAGATGCGAGACGAGCACCACGTCCGCGCGGTGGGCGCCCGGCGGCGGCAGTGCGCCCCGGCGGCGCCGCAGATGCGCGAGCCGTCGCGCGAAGAGAGGGTCGGTGAGCACACGGGTGTTCGAATCCTCGATCGTGCAGGTGGCGTGACCCCACCAGGTGACCTCCACCGGCACCTTCTTCGCCTCCTTCGTGCGACTCCCCGAAGCCTACGGGCAGGAGTAGGGTCGGCGGGGAAACCCGGAGGTGAGGGGGGCTCCATGGGACCGGTTCGGGTCACGGCGATCGCGAGTCTGACGCCGCTGGAGGAACTGGAGGAGGATCCCTTCCTCGTGGACTCCCGCGGCCAGCACGCGATGTGCGCGCGCTGGGCCGCCGAGCACGGGTACGTCGTCGCCAGGGAACTGCTGGTACGCGGGCTCAGACCGGACCACGAGGTGCTGTGGGACGGGGTGCGGCCCGGTGTGGACGTGTTCGTGGCGCCGAGCCGCCGGGTCCTGGAGAGCGCCCTGTCCTCGGTCGAGCAGTTCACCGCGGAGTGCGCGCGGCGCGGGGTGCGCGTGGAGACCGTGGGCCGGGCCGAACCGCGCTACGACGCGCAGATGAAGGCTCGGGTGCACCGCCGGCTGTCCATGCCCACCGCCGGGTACGACGGGGGGTGACCGCCGCGTCACGCCGGACCCGGCCGCACACCGCACACACCTGCCGTATGACAAGGTGGGGCGGAAAGGCCCGCGCCGGCGACGGGCCGGGACGTGAGGTGTACGGGGAGTGCGTGGCGGGCAGTGGCGGCGGATAGCCAGTCAGGTCGGGCGGAGCGTCACGGTGTGGGCGGTCTCCACGCTCACCATGCTGGTGCTCGCCGGGATCCTGCCCGACTTCCAGCTCCAGTCGGCCGACGGCGACAGCGCCACCCGCATCGCCATCACCGCCGCGCTCGGCGCGGGCGCCTTCGGCGTGCTGTCCGCGGTCGTCTGGCCCGTCCTCGTCCGGCTGCTGCTGCTCGTGCCCGCGCTCGTGCTCGGGCTGCTCGTCTTCTTCCTCAACGGTTCGCTGCTCCTGGTCGCGCTGCGCATCAACCCCACCGGCCGGGGCGCGGTGGCCCCCGAGACCGCCGTCATCGTGGCCGCCGTGATGTCCGCCGTCGCCTCCGCCACCGGAGCCGCGCTGGCCGTCCGGGACGACGACGCCTACCGGCGCCGCCTCTACCGGCTCGCCGACCGCCGCCGCCGCTCCCGACCGCCGTGCGCGGCGAGTCCCGGCACCGTCTTCGTGCAACTCGACGGCGTCGGCCACGACGTGCTCACCGAGGCCGTGGGCAGCGGGCTGATGCCGACCGTCGGCCGCTGGCTCGGCGCGGGCGACGGCCGGGTCCCCACCCACCGGCTCACCCCCTGGCACACCGACTGGTCGAGCCAGACCGGCGCCAGCCAGCTCGGCATCCTGCACGGCAGCACCTTCGACGTGCCCGCCTTCCGCTGGTACGAGAAGGACCAGCGTGAGGTGGTGGTCTGCAACCGGCCGACCAGCGCCGCCGAACTCCAGCGCCGCGCCGTCGAACGCACCGGCGACCGCGGACTGCTCGGCGCGGACGGCGCGAGCCGCGGCAACCTGTTCAGCGGCGGCGCCGACGAACAGGCCCTGGTGCTGTCCATCGCGGCCCGCCGCCGCGGCCGGGAGAACCGCTCCCGGGCCGGCTACTTCGCCTACTTCTCCGACCCCGCCAACGCCGTGCGCACCGCGCTGTCCTTCTGCGCGGAGGTCGGCCGTGAGATCGGCCAGTCCACCCGGGCCCGGATCCGCAAGCAGCGGCCACGCGTGGGGCGCGGCGGGCTCTACCCGTTCGTGCGCGCCTTCGCGACCGTGGTCGAGCGGGACGTCGTGGTCGCCGCGGTGGTGGGCGACATGCTCGTCGGCCGCACCGCCGTCTACGCCGACCTGGTCGCCTACGACGAGGTGGCCCACCACTCCGGGCCGCACAACCAGGACGCGGCGAAGGTGCTGCACCGCCTGGACCGCTCGCTCGCGCTGATCGAGAAGGTCGCCGAGCACGCGCCGCGCCCCTACCGGATCGTCGTCCTGTCCGACCACGGTCAGAGCCCCGGCGAGACCTTCCGCGCCCGCTACGGCCTCACCCTCGGCGATCTGGTCCGGGCCGGGAGCGGGCTGCCCGTCTCGCGCCGCGCGGAACGAACCCACAGCGGCGCGGAGGCGCGCGCGGCCGTGCGCGCGGCCCTGCGCCGCCCGGTCGAGGAGGGCGGCGAGCGGCACCGGCCCGCGCGGCGCCGCTGCGAACCGATCGTGCTCGCCTCCGGCAACCTCGGCCTTGTCTCCTTCCCGGACGTGCCGCACCGCATGACCAAGGAGGAGATCGACGCCCGCCACCCCGCCCTGCTCGGCACGCTCGCCAACCACCCGGGCATCGGCTTCCTGCTGGTGCGCAGCGCGGAGCACGGCGGGGTGGTCCTCGGCGCGTACGGTGCGCAGATCCCGCTCGACCGGCTCGACGAGGAGCCGGGACCGCTCGCCCGGTTCGGGCCCGGCGCCGCGGACGCCGTGCGCCGCACCCACTCCTTTCCGCACACCGCCGACATCATGGTCAACTCCGCGTACGATCCGGCCGACGGTGAAGTCCTCGCCTTCGAGGAGCAGATCGGCTCGCACGGCGGGCTCGGCGGCGCCCAGGCCCTTCCGTTCCTGCTGTCGCCCCTCGCGCTGTCCGCACCGGCCGACGACGGCCGCCCCCTGATCGGCGCGGAACGCCTCCACCAGGTACTGCGCCGCTGGCTGCACGAGTCCGGCGGCCCCCAGATCCCCCTGCCCACGGCGGAGTCCGACCGAAAGGCCGCCTGACCCCACGCTCCACCGGAACACCGGCCCCGCCCGCCCTCACGCCGGACCCACCCGCCGGGCGCGCTGCGCAAGCCCCTCGCCCACGACCGGCGCGGGGCGCGCGCCCTCCCAGCGGCGACCATCACCGACCGGGCTCGGCGGCTTCGCGTGCCCCGCGAGCCGGACGGCCCCGACCGCGGACGTCGGCCGGTGTTCATCTCGGGTGGCAGGGTCTTCGAGGTACGTCGGGCGTGAATGTGATCGGATGGGGTTCGGAACTCTCCCCCGGCACGGGCCGGGAAGGGGGCGCCCCTCACCAGGACCACACGCGAAAGGAACAACCGTGGCTACCACGCGCACCGCACACACCGTCTGGGAAGGCAACCTGCTTGAGGGCAACGGCGTCGTCACCTTCGACTCCTCCGGCATCGGCGAGCAGCCGGTGTCGTGGCCGTCGCGGGCCGAGCAGGCGAACGGCAGGACCAGCCCGGAGGAGCTGATCGCCGCCGCCCACTCCAGCTGCTTCTCCATGGCGCTGTCGCACGGCCTGGCCGGCGCCGGCACCCCGCCCACCAAGCTCGTCACCTCGGCCGACGTGACCTTCCAGCCGGGCGAGGGCATCACCGGCATCCACCTGACCGTCGAGGGCACGGTCCCCGGCCTCGACGACGACGCCTTCGTCGCCGCCGCCGAGGACGCCAAGAAGAACTGCCCCGTCAGCCAGGCGCTGACCGGCACGACCATCACGCTGTCGGCGAAGCTCGCCTGAGCCCCGGCGTGCCACGGTGCCGCGTCCCCACCCGGGGGCGCGGCACCGCCCGTTTCCGGGGTACCCGGCATTGACAACAGCCCACTCAAGTTTTGTGCTGGATTCGGGGCACGCCCGGGTGGAGTGGAAGGGGACGGAGATGGCACGCGCGGTCGGAATCGATCTCGGTACGACGAACTCGGTGGTGGCCGTCCTGGAAGGCGGTGAGCCCACCGTCGTGGCCAACGCCGAGGGGGCGAGGACCACACCGTCGGTCGTGGCGTTCGCCAAGAACGGCGAGGTGCTGGTCGGCGAGGTCGCCAAGCGGCAGGCCGTGACGAACGTGGAACGCACCGCGCGCTCCGTGAAGCGGCACATGGGCGACGGGGGCTGGCGCTTCCCGGACAGCGGCTCCGTCGACGGCACCCGCTACCGGGCCCAGGAACTGTCGGCGCGGGTGCTGCAGAAGCTGAAGCGGGACGCCGAGTCCTATCTCGGCGAGGACGTCACGGACGCGGTGATCACCGTGCCCGCGTACTTCGACGACGCACAGCGGCAGGCGACCAAGGAGGCCGGGGAGATCGCCGGCCTGAAGGTGCTGCGGATCATCAACGAGCCGACGGCCGCCGCCCTCGCCTACGGCCTCGACCGCGGCGAGGAGCAGACGGTCCTCGTGTTCGACCTCGGCGGCGGCACCTTCGACGTGTCCCTCCTGGAGATCGGCGACGGCGTCATCGAGGTGAAGGCCACCAACGGGGACACCCACCTCGGCGGCGACGACTGGGACCAGCGGATCGTCGAGTACCTGGTCAAGAAGTTCAAGGCGCAGAACGGCATCGATCTCGCGGCCGACAAGATGGCGCTGCAACGGCTGCGCGAGGGCGCCGAGAAGGCCAAGATCGAGCTGTCGTCCTCGTCGGAGACCAGCATCAATCTGCCGTACATCACGGCGTCCGCCGCGGGCCCGCTGCATCTGGAGGAGAAGCTGACCCGCGCCCAGTTCCAGGAACTCACCGCCGATCTGCTCGACCGCTGCAAGACCCCCTTCCACCAGGCGGTCAAGGACGCCGGGGTGAAGCTCTCCGCCATCCAGCACGTCATCCTGGTCGGCGGCTCCACCCGGATGCCCGCCGTCACGGACCTGGTCAGGGAACTCACCGGCAAGGACCCGCACAAGGGCGTCAACCCCGACGAGGTGGTGGCGGTCGGAGCCGCCCTCCAGGCCGGGGTGATCCGCGGCGACGTCAAGGACGTGCTGCTGCTGGACGTGACCCCGCTGTCGCTCGGCATCGAGACCAAGGGCGGCATCATGACGAAGCTCATCGAACGCAACACGACCATCCCGACGCGCCGTTCGGAGATCTTCACCACGGCCGCCGACAACCAGCCCTCGGTGGGCATCCAGGTCTACCAGGGCGAGCGGGAGATCGCCGCGTACAACAAGAAGCTGGGCGTCTTCGACCTGACCGGGCTGCCGCCGGCGCCGCGCGGAGTGCCGCAGATCGAGGTGGCCTTCGACATCGACGCCAACGGCATCATGCATGTGTCGGCGAAGGACCTGGCCACCGGGCGCGAGCAGAAGATGACCGTGACCGGCGGCTCCGCCCTCCCCAAGGACGACATCGACCGCATGATGCGGGAGGCCGAGCAGTACGCGGAGGAGGACCGCAGGCGCCGCGAGGCCGCCGAGACCCGCAACCAGGCGGAACAACTCGTCTACCAGACGGAGAAGTTCATCCGGGACAACGGGGACCGGGTGCCCGCCGACACCAAGGCGGAGGTGGAGACGGCGACGGCGGAGCTGAAGGCCCTGCTGGAACAGGACGCCGACACGGCCGCGTTGCGTGCCGCGGTGGACAAACTGGCCTCGGTCAGCCAGCGGATGGGCCAGGCGATGTACGCGCAGGCCGGGCAGCAGACCCACACGGAGGGCACGCAGGGCACGGGACGCGCCGGCCCGGCGGACGAGGAGGACGTGGTCGACGCGGAGATCGTCGACGACGAACGCGACGCCAAGGGCGGCGCGGCGTAGCGCTCCGCTGGGTGCGCCGCGATACGCCGTCGGTCGTCTGCGGGGATCGTCGTGGCTGGTCGCGCAGTTCCCCGCGCCCCTTCGGGGCAGACCGGGTCACAGGTTCTCGCGGTACTCCCGCAGGACCTTCTCGGTGCGCTGGGCGGACGCGGCGTGCGCCGTCATGTGGTCGAGGACTTCCAGATGCAGGGAGACCTCCTTGCGGGAGTCCAGGTAGAGGGCCCCGGTCAGATACTCGGTGAACACCATGTCGGGCAGCTCGGGCTCGGCGAACCGGAACAGGGTGAAGGGCGCGTACGTCCCCGGATGCGGGCCTGACGCGAACTCGGCGAGCTGGAGCGTGACCCGGTCCCGGGCGCAGTACTCCAGCAGCTTGTCCAGTTGCTCGCGCATCACCTCGGCGGGCCCCACCGGCCGCAGCAGCGCCGTCTCGTCCATGATCACCCACAGATGGGGAGGGCCGTCCCGCTCCAGCAGCCGCTGCCGGGCCATCCGCAGGGACACATGGCGCTCGATGGTGTCCGGCCCGGTCTCGCCGACCGTCCCGGCCTCCATCACGGCGCGCGCGTACCCCTCGGTCTGCAACAGGCCGGGCACGAAGTGCGGTTCGTAGGAGCGGATGATGCGGGCCGCGCCCTCCAGGCTGACGTACATGCTGAACCAGTCCGGCAGCACGTCGTGGAACCGCTGCCACCAGCCCGGCCGGTTGGCCTCCTCGGCCAGCCGGACGAACGCGGCGGCCTCCTGCTCGGGCACGCCGTACGTGGTGAGGAGCACCTGCACATAGGGGATCTTCAGGGCGACCTCGGCCGTCTCCATCCGCCGCACGGTCGCCGGCGCCACCCGCAGCACCCGGGCGGCCTGGTCCCGGCCGAGACCGGCCGCCTCCCGCAGTTCCTGGAGCCGCTTGCCGAGCACCACCTGGCCCACGGTGGGCGCGGGCCGCCGCTCGCTCACCCCACGTCCTCCCCTGTGCGCCGATATGTGCGAGCAGTGTGCCACGCGACGCCGCCGCGCACACCGGTCCGCCGTGACGGAAGTGTCACACTCTGGTCAACCCGCCCGGGACAGCAGGTACTCGGCGGTCTCCGGATCGGCGGGCAGAAACGTCTCCACGGCCAGTTCGGCGACGGTCACGTCCATCGGTGTGTTGAACGTGGCGATCGAGGACACGAAGGACAGCACCCGGCCCTCGTGCTCGATCCGCATCGGCAGCGCGAAGTAGGCGACGGGCCCGGCCGTCTCCTCCTCGGCGGCCCGCGCCGGGACCGGGTAGGCCGCGACCTCCTCGTACAACTCGCGCAGCGCGTCCGAGCGGTGCAGGGCGATCTGCCGCTCCATCTGCGCGAGCAGATGCCCCCGCCACTCGCGCAGATTGCGGATCCGGGGCGCCAGGCCCTGCGGGTGCAGGGTCAGCCGCATCGCGTTCGGCGCCGGCGTCAGCAGGGACTCCGGGACGCCCGCCAGCAGCATCGCGACGCCCTGGTTGGCGGCGAGCACGGTGTAGGTGGCGTCGACCACCAGCGCGGGATACGGCTCGTGGCCGCCGATCAGCCGCTGCATGCCCTCGCGCAGCGCGTCGAGCGCCGGGTCGGTCAGCGGGGTCTTCGGATAGCGCGGCGCGTAACCGGCCGCCAGCAGCAGCGCGTTGCGTTCGCGCACGGGCACGTCCAGGTGCTCGGCCAGCCGCAGCACCATCTCCTCGCTCGGCCGGGACCGGCCCGTCTCGACGAAGCTGAGGTGCCGCGCGGAGGAGCCGGCGCGCAGGGCCAGCTCCAGCTGACTGAGCCGGCGCCGCTCCCGCCAGGCACGCAACAGGGGCCCGACGCCTCCCCGGTCGACGGAAACGACGGATGCTGCGGTACCGGAGACGTTGACGGCCATGAACACGACCGTAACCGAGCGGACCGCAGGAGTGTGCGGCAGGCGTGCGGCGGTGTGCGGGTGTGTGCGGACGGCGCAGGGGCGAGTGGGTGGTCGAGCGGCCGGGAGGTGTGCGTGTGCGGTGCGGCGGCTGGTGCGTGTGCGGGTGTGTGCCGGCGGTGGCGCTCGTGTGAAGTGCGGTGGCGTGGGAGGCTGAACGGGGGGCCGTAACGGGGGGCGTCATGAAGGGAGCCGGGACATGGCCGTCGAAGCGCTGTCGCAGCAGGAGATCGAGGACCGGCTGGCCGACCTGCCGGGCTGGTCGCTGGAGGGGGACCGCATCACCCGCTCCTACCGGCTCGGCTCGCATGTCGCCGCCGCCGCGATGGTCGTGCACATCGCCCAGATCCAGGAGGAGCTGGACCACCACTCCGATCTGACCCTCGGCTACCACTCGGTGTCGCTGAGCGTGCACACACACAGCGCGGGCGGCGCCGTCACCGCGAAGGACTTCGCACTCGCCCGCCGAGTGGAGGACATCGCCCCCGCTCACGGGGCACACTGAACCACGTGCTCGACTACGAGAAGGAGGCCGCCCGCTACGACGCGTCGCGCGGCGGCGAGCCAAGGGCGCGGGCGGCGGCCGACACGGTGCTCGGCATGGTGCCGGCGGACGCGGGCCGGCTGCTCGACGTGGGCTGCGGCACCGGGACGGTCACCCGGCGGCTGGCGGCGGCCCGGCCGGAACTGCGGGTCATCGGCGCCGACCTGGCCCACGGCATGGCCCGGCTGGCCGCGGCCCGGCTGCCCGGCCGGATCGTGCTGGCCGACGCGCGCCGGCTGCCGTTCCCCGACGGCGCCTTCGACGCGGTCACCAGCATCTGGCTGCTGCATCTGATGCCGGACGACGCCGGCGCGCGCCGTGTCGTCGCCGAGTGCGCCCGGGTGCTGCGGCCCGGCGGGGTCTATGTCACCACCGTCGACAAGGCCGCCGCGCATGACGTCGGCAGCGACATAGACGCCGTGCTCGCCGCGCGCCCGCGCCGCCCGGCCCGGGACGCCGCCGAGACGGTGGCCGCGCATGCCGCCGCACACGGCCTGCGGCCCGCGGGACAGGCCGCCTTCCCCGGCCTCGGCCAGGGCCGCAGCCCCCGCGGCACCATCGCCGACCTGCGACGCGGCTGGTTCACCCTGCTTCGGCCCGGCGACCCGCGCACCGAACGGTTCGCCGCCGGCCTCGCCCGTCTGCCGGACCAGGACCGCCCCCGCCCCGACCCTCGCTTCACGGTCCGCGCCTTCGTCAGGCAACGGACAGGGTGAGCAGGGGCGCCACCCCCGTGCGTGGCGGTGCGGGGCACGGAGCGGATTCCGGCCAGGGCGCCCCTCGCGTCCGTCGGCCGTGCACATCGCGAACCGCCGTGCCCCGACGCGGACTTCCAGGTCGGTGGGCCGGTGCGGGCGGGGCGAGGTGCCGTGCCGGTGGCGGCCGGTTGGCCGAGAGGCGCGGCAACGTGCCCGCGGGCAGCGGCGACTGAGGGAGGAATCCATCCGTCCGCCCGTTCCGGGAGGTACGCCACGTGAACCACCCGCACCCGTACCGCAGACGCCGTGCCGCCGCCCTCGCCGCCGTGACCGCCACGACGGCACTGCTCGGCGCCGGGCTCACCGCCCTGTCCGCCGGCACCGCGGCGGCGGCCACCGCCCGCCAGGTCGAGGCCCTGGACCGCGGCGTCGTCAGCGTCCACACCGACAGCGGCAACCTGGTCAGCTGGCGCTGGCTGGGCACCGACCCCGACAACGTCTCCTTCAACGTCTACCGCGCCGGTACGAAGGTCAACTCCACGCCGGTCACCGGCGCGACCGACTACTTCCACGCCGGTGCCCCCGCCCAGGCCGACTACACGGTCCGCGCGATCGTGGGCGGCGTGGAGCAGGCGGACTCCGTGCACGCGATCCAGTTCCGCGCCGGCTACAAGGACGTCCCCATCAGTCCGCCGGCGGGCGGCACCACCCCCGACGGGGTCGCCTACACCTACGAGGCCAACGACGCCTCCGTCGGCGACCTCGACGGCGACGGCGCCCTCGACCTCGTCCTCAAGTGGCAGCCGACGAACGCCAAGGACAACTCCCAGTCCGGCTACACCGGCAACACGATCGTCGACGGGATCAAGCTGGACGGCACCCGGCTGTGGCGCGTCGACCTGGGCCGCAACATCCGCTCCGGCGCGCACTACACACAGTTCCAGGTGTACGACTACGACGGCGACGGCAGGGCCGAGGTCGCCATGAAGACCGCCGACGGCAGCACCGACGGGACCGGCGCGGTCATCGGCAGCGCCGCGGCCGACCACCGCAACTCCAGCGGCTATGTGCTGTCCGGCCCCGAGTACCTGACCATGTTCAACGGGCAGACCGGCCGGGCGATGCAGTCCGTCGACTACGTTCCGGCGCGCGGCACGGTCTCCTCGTGGGGCGACTCCTACGGCAACCGCGTCGACCGCTTCCTGGCCGGGACCGCGTACCTGGACGGCTCACGGCCCTCGCTGATCATGGCGCGCGGCTACTACACCCGGACCGTGATCGCCGCCTGGGACTGGCGGGGCGGCTCCTTCACCCGCCGCTGGACCTTCGACACCAACTCCTCCACCAACACCGGCCGGGGCTACGACGGACAGGGCAACCACCAGCTGTCCGTCGCGGACGTCGACGGCGACGGCAGGGACGAGATCGTGTACGGCGCGATGGCCGTCGACGACAACGGCAACGCGCTGTGGACGACGAAGAACGGCCACGGCGACGCCATGCACGTCGGCGACCTGGACCCGTCCCGGGCGGGCCTTGAGGAGTTCAAGGTGGACGAGGACGGCTCGAAGCCCGCGTCGTGGATGGCGGACGCGCGCACCGGCCAGATCCTCTGGTCCACCCCGCCGGGCGGGGACAACGGCCGGGGTGTCGCCGGGGACATCTGGGCGGGCAGCGCGGGCGCCGAGTCCTGGTCGGCGGCGGACAGCGGCATCCGCAACCCCAAGGGCACCGTGGTGGCGAGCCGCAAGCCGTCCAGCACCAACTTCCTGTCCTGGTGGGACGGCGACACGGTGCGGGAACTCCTCGACGGCACCCACATCGACAAGTACGGCACTTCGGCCGACACCCGCCTGCTGACCGGCTCCGCGGTCCACTCCAACAACGGCACCAAGGCGACCCCGGCGCTGTCCGGGGACATCCTCGGCGACTGGCGCGAGGAGGTGATCTGGCCGACCGCTGACAACACGGCGCTGCGGATCTACTCCACGCCGTACGAGACGAGCACCAAAATCACCACGCTGCTGCACGACACCCAGTACCGCACGGCGCTGGCCTCACAGAACACGGCCTATAACCAACCGCCGCACCCCAGCTTCTTCATCGGCGACAACATGCCGACGGCCCCGCGGCCCACGGTGTACACGCCGTAGCGCGAAAGCGAGGGCGCGTGCCGGGTGGCACGCGCCCTCCACGGTCAGGGGGTTGTGCAGGTCTGGTCGGCCAGGCGGAACGACGTCGGGCTTGTGTTGGCGGCCGACCAGGTTCCGGTGAAGCCGAAGCCCACCGAGGAGCCCGGGGCCACCGTGCCGTTCCAGGCCACGTTCTTCGCCGTGACCGTCGCAACGGACTGGCTGTACTCGGCGTTCCAGAGCTGGGAGACGCTCTGGCCGTCCGGGAAGGACCAGTTCAGCGACCAGCCGGACCAGGTGCTCGTGCCGGTGTTGGTGAGCCGCACGTCCGCCTGGAAGCCGCCCGACCACTGGTTGGTGATCCGGTAGCTGACGGCGCACGCGCCGGTCGGCGTGGGGTCGGTGCCGCCACCGCCGCCACCGCCTCCGCCGTCACCGCCACCGCCTCCGCCACTCGGGTCCGAGGTGTCGCCGTAGACCACACCCCGGCCGTTCGTCGCCACGTACACCCGCCCGTACACCCGCGGGTCGCCGGTGATCGCGGCGCCGGTCCAGCCCCACTGGTGGGCGTCGTCGTTGATCCGGGTCCAGCTCGCGCCCTTGTCCGTGGACCGGAAGATGCCACGGACCCCGCCGATCTTCGCGCTGGTGTACAGCGTCTGGTACGAGGCGCCCGTGGCCGCCTTGCCGAAGCCGATGGTGTCGGCCTGCTCGACGCCCGCCAGCTTGGTGAAGCTCGTCCCGCCGTCCGTCGAGTGCCACAGCCCGTACGCGCCGTCGCTCGCCCCGCCCGCAAGCCATAGGTCGCCCCTGGTGCCGGGCAGTGCCTTGAACCGCACGCTGTCGCCGCTCGGCAGCCCGCTCGCGGCGGACCCGGTGAAGCTCGCGCCGCCGTCCGAACTGACGTAGAACCGGCCCGACTTGAACCCGTAGAAGGTCTTCGGGTCGACCCGGTCCACCTCGACGATCGCGCCGGCCGGGATGCCGTTCGACGCCGACCAGGACGAGCCGAACCCGGTCGTGTACCGCACTCCGGTGCCCTCCGGGCTCCACACGAACCGGCCGCCGTCGGCCGCCGCCGCGACGGTGCCGCCGCCGCTGACCCCCGAAGGGTCACTGCCCGCGAACCAGTTGGCGCCGTTGTCCGTGGAGAACGCGATGTGCGGGCCCGAGTCCAGATTGCCGACGCGCACCACCGTGTTCGGGTTGGTCTCGGCGAAGTCCAGGCTGGTGGTCGTGGTGAAGGTGGGCGAGGTGTACATCATCGACGGGACCGTCGTCAGGTCCGTGTGCCGGAACCCGCCGATGTCCCCGAGGGCGCTGAACAGCCGTGCCCCGCCGGAGGGCGGGGCGGCCAGGTCGTTGACCGCCGTCTCCTCAAGGCCCCGCACCATCGGTTTCACCGTGAACCGGCCGCCGCCGTCCCAGTCGGTCAGGTTCTCCGTGCCGTAGATCGTGGCACCCGTGCCGTACATCATCCGCGCCGAGTCGAACGGGTCGATCTCCAGCGACTCCGTCATCCAGCCCAGTTTCGGGGTCTGTTCGGGCGGTGACGGGTTCGCGCCGAAGGTCAGCCACGGCGACGACGACACGTCCATGGTGTAGCGGTTCGAGCGGTTCGGGTACGACGTGTAGTCCCAGGCCCTGGTCCAGCTGCCACCGCTGTCCGTGGAGCGGAAGATCTGGGTGTCCGGCCACCAGGAGCTGTACGCGGTGGCCATGACGGTGCCCGGATGCTGCCGGTCGACGCTCAGCCCGCTGAAGCCGTAGTAGGTGTCGGCCTCGGCGACCGGGCTGATGTCCGTCCAGGTGCCGGTCGCGGTCGCGTACCGCCACAGCCGGCCCTTGCCGCCGTCGTACGGGCCGCCCTTGTCGCTGTACGCGAGGTAGAGGTAGCCGTTCTGCGCGTCCAGGACGCCCTTGTGCGCGAGGTGACCGGTCGGCTGGCCCGGCAGCCGCGACCAGGTCGCGCCCGCGTCCGTCGACCGGTACACCGCGTTGTCCTGGTCCGCGACCCCCACATAGATCGTCTTCGTGGCGGTGGAGGCGGTGCCGGTGGACTCGTCGAAGGTGACCCAGACGATGCCCTGGTTGTCGCTCGCGTAGCCGGTGGTGTCGCCCGGGTCCTGCCGGTAGGTGCCGGGGTTGGGGAAGTTCGTCACCTGCGACCAGGTCACCCCGGCGTCGGTCGACCGCCACAGGCCCTTGCCGCTGGGCGCGCCCAGGTACAGGACGCTGTTGCGGTGCGGGTCGACCGCCAGCCGCTCGCCCATGCCCCGGCCGGGCATGTTGCCGCCCAGCTTGAACGGCAGATCGGTCTTCTGCCAGGTGGCGCCCCGGTCGGCGGAGCGGAGCACGGCCCCGTTGCCCGGGTCCCAGCTGTTGGTGTACGTGCCCACGGCCGCGTACACCCGGTCCGGGTCCACGGCGTCCGAGGCCAGGCTGACCACGCCGGTGTGTCCCCAGTCGGCCCAGCCGACCGAGTCCAGCAGCGGCGTCCAGGTCTTCGTGGACTGCTGCCAGCGGTAGGCGCCGCCGATGTCGGTACGGGCGTAGACCAGATTCTTCTCGGAGCGGTTGAAGACGATGCCCGGGACAAAGCCGCCCCCGTCGATGCGGGCGTTGTGCCAGGTGTAGGTGTCGGCGGCGAGCGCCGCCCGCGGGGCGGGCGCGGCCAGTGCGGGCTCGGTGCCCGCGAGCAGGCCGGCGGCGAGCGCCAGCACGGCCGTCAGGATGCGGGTTCTGCGCACGGTGGGGGTCCTCTCCGGGGCGGCCTTGTCCGGGACCGCCCCCTTCGGGACGGAAGGCAGGGACGCGACGGCCGGGCGGCCCTCGGTGCGGGCGAGGGACCGCCCGGCCCGGTGACCCCGTCGCCGTATGACGGGGTCGCGCACGCGGGGCTTCGAGCGCCCGCGGGAGGCACGGCTGGGCACCGGCCTGCCCGCGAAGCGCTCGGCGGGGACTATTCGAGGAGCTCCGCGTACGAGCCCATGGCCAGGGCGATGTCCGCCTGGGCCCAGAAGCGGTGGTACGTGAAGACGGGCGCGGCGCCGCCCGCCAGATAGCTCTCGATCTTCGACCAGGCCGGGTCGTCCTGGTAGAAGGACCGCAGCGACGTGAACGTGGCGGACGAGTTGATCGCGTCGCCGTTGGGCATCTTCCCGCTCCAGCCGCTCGGCACGTACACGCCGTCGTCGAAGCGGTTGTAGTCGGCGCGGGTCTCCGGCACGGCGATGCCCAGGCTGTCCTGGTGGTGCTCCCACATGCCGTCGAGCAGCGCCTTCGCCGTCGACTTCGCCGTCGCGTCACCGGACTTGGCGGCGTAGTACGTCAGGGTCTTGGCGTACGCGGCGGCCACGCCGACGTCGTCGGTGTAGTCGGCGACGGTGACGTGCAGGGAGCTGTTGGAACCCGGCGCCGACGGGTTCCAGGTGTCGGGCTGGCCGGTCCACTGGAGGGTGGAGGGGATCCGGTAGGTGCCGTCGGGGTTGATCGTGGTCTGGGACAGCGCCCACGTGACCCACTTGTCGAGGACCGTCTTCGCCGCGGCGCTGCCGGTCTGCTGGTAGTACTCGGCGACCCGCTCCATCGACCAGGCCTGGAAGCCGAACCACTGGTTGGAGGGCGGGTCGTGGTAGACGGGCTGCCAGTCGTAGTACATGCCGTAGAAGGTCGACGTGCCGGCCGGCGGGGTGGCGTAGCGGCCCTGCCAGCTGTTGGTGGCGCCGCCCGCGATGGCGCCCTCGGACGACTGGAGCCAGCGGTAGAACTCCAGCTGCCGGTCCAGGGACTTCGCCCAGTCCGCCGCGCCCGTCGCCGACTTGGGCTTCAGATCGGCGTACGAGCTGAGCGCGTACGCGGCGAGCGGGTTCTGGTAGCCGCCGTGCACATGGCTGGAACCGATGCGCCAGGCCCAGCCGGCGCTGGTGTCGCTCGCGCCGCCCCAGGCGTAGTACCAGGACAGCAGGTAGTCCGAGGCGTCCTTGCCGGTGCCCGCCGGGCAGCTGGAGGGACCGACACAGTTGCCGATCTTCTTGAAGTACTTGTCGTACATCGCATAGCGCAGATAGTCGCCCATCTTGGCGGCCTTGCCGACGGTGGCCGACACGGCGGAGCCCTTGCCCTGCGCCTTCGCCCACACGTCCGCCCAGTAGGCGGCCTGCACCGCGCGGGCGTCGGCGTCCGGGGCGTTGGTGTACTTCCACTGCCTGGCGTAGGACGAGTCGCCGGTGAACAGGTCCAGATACCCGTTCGTGCCGCCGTACTTGAAGGCGTCGCAGGTCGGCTGCGGGACGGTCTCCCAGACCGACTCCTGCGGTCCGCGCTGGAAGGTGTTGATGTACGACGGTCCGGTGGCCGTGGGGCCGGCCTCGCACTTGCCGGGCTCGTTGCCGTAGCCGTAGACGTTGTCGACGTCCTGGATCCAGTGCATGCCGTAGACGTCGTCCGTGCCGTACGCGCTCTTCAGCTCGCCCGCGATCGGGTCGGAGCCCACCGGGATCGAGGTGTCCAGCCGGGCCGGGTACTCGTTCGGGGTGTCCAGCTCGGGCGCGTAGGTCGCCGGTTTCGAGGCGTTGTAGAAGGAGTTGGTCGGCTGGTCGGCGTGGGTCGGGATCATGTACTTCTCCATCAGATCCCAGGCGCCGTTGAACTTGGACCAGTCACCGGTGACCTTGCCGTACATGGCCTGGAGCCACAGCAGATAGCTGTATGCCTCGGAGGTGGTCTCGTGGCCCTGGTCGGGGGCCTCGACGATCAGCGTCTCGACCGAGTGGTAGGGAATGCCCTCGGGGGAGAAGTAGCCGTTCGCCGGGTTGGCGATCTTCCCGTAGAGGTCCAGGAAGCGGGCGTCGTACGTCTTGGCCGCGGCCAGCTCCGTCACGGTGACCGTCGCCTTGGCGTGGCCGGTCGCCGAGGCGGTGAACGTCGCGGTGCCGGTGCCCGAGGAGTCGGCCGTGATCGTCACCCGCTGCGCGGTGTTCCAGCCGGCCGGGGTGAAGGTCAGCGAGGACCCGCCGGTGACGCTGAGACCCGTGTTGCCCTGCGTGCGGGCCACGCTCACCGTCACATCGGCGCTCGGCCGGGTGGACAGCTTGACGTCGAACGTGCCCGACTTCCCCTGCTGGATGCCGAGTTGGGTCGGGGAGGCGACCACGGCCGGTCCGGAGGCGACGGTGATGCCGACCGGCGTGGACTCGGCGGCGGCGCCCAGACTGTCGTACGCCTTCGCCAGCAAGGAATGACTGCCCACGGTCAAGCCAGAGGCGGAGAGCGAGTACGGCGCGCTGGTGTCGGTGCCGAGCAGCGTGGTGTCGTCGTAGAACTCGACCTTGCTGATCGTCGCGCCGTCGGCCGCCGCCGCGGTCGCCGCGAGCGGCACCGCGTCGCCCTGGGAGTAGACCGCGCCCGCGCTCGGACTGGTCAGCACGGCGACCGGCGGCTGGTGGGCGCCGGCACAGGTGGTGCCGTTGATCGCGAAGGAGGCCGGGGCCGTGTTGGCGCCGCTGTAGGTGAACTGCGCGCCCGTGGTCACCGCGGCCCCCGCGGCGATCGTCCCGTTGTACGAGGCGTTCTGCACGGTGATCGTCTGGCCGGACTGGGACCAGGTGCCGTTCCAGCCGTTCGTGAGCTTCTGGTTGCCCGCGTAGGCGTACGTCAGCGTCCAGCCGTTGATGGCGTCCGTGCCGCGGTTGGTCAGGGCGAGGTCGGCGGTGAAGCCGGAGCCCCAGTCGTTCGCCTTGTAGTCGACGCTGCACTGGAGGGCCGCCGCCTGTGCGGGGGCCGTGCCGGTGGCGAGCATCGACAGGGGCAGGGCGAGCGCCGCCACCACGGCGGTCCATAACCGCCGTGCGGCTCTTCGTCTGCGTCCGGGATGCATGGTGCTGGTTCCTCCTTGTGCGGCTCGGAGAAGTCAAGGCTTGAACCAGTGGGAGCGCTCCCATAGTGGGGAAGGGGCCGGGGGCGGTCAAGATGCTTGAAGAGTCGAAAAGATTCGATGAACGCCGCCGCGGAAAAGTCAAGTGACTCCTCTGTTCTTTGCCGTCACTTGGCGCTACCTTCCTTCGCACCAGTGGGAGCGATTCCATTCAGTCGACGCGTCCGTCACGACGCGCCCGATCTGCAAGGAGTCGCTCATGCGACACCCCCCGCGTTCAGTACTTTTAGCCGTCACCGGTGCGGTCACCCTGCTCGCGACCGCACTGGTGCCGGTGGTCTCGGCGTCCGGGGCCACCCCCGCCTGCACGGTGGAGTACTCCGTCACCGGCCAGTGGGACAACGGCTTCCAGGGCGCCGTGACCATCACCAACAACCAGGCCGCGCTCAGTGGTTGGAGCCTCGGCTTCGACTTCGCGGGCGGCCAGCGGATCACCCAGGGCTGGAACGCCAAGTGGTCCCAGTCCGGCACCACGGTGACCGCGGTCAACGAGAGCTGGAACGGGTCGCTCGGCACCGGCGCGAGCGTCAGCGCCGGCTTCCTCGCCACGAGGTCGGGCGGCAACGCCGTACCGACGACGTTCAAGCTCAACGGGACCGTCTGCAACGTCGACTCCGGTCCTACCGATCCACCGACCGACCCGCCGACCGATCCGCCCGGTGACGGCACGGCACCCGCACTGCGCGTGTCCGGGAACAAGCTCGTGGACGCCGAAGGCACCGCGCACCGCATGCTCGGCGTGAACCGCTCCGGCGGCGAGTTCATGTGCGTGCAGGGCTATGGCATCTGGGACGGCCCCGTGGACGACGCGGCGATCAAGGCGATCGCCGACTGGAGGGCCAACGCGGTCCGTATCCCGCTCAACGAGGAGTGCTGGCTGGGACTTTCCAACATCAAGCCCGAGTACGCGGGCGACAACTACATCGCCGCGGTCAAGGACCTGGTGGCCCGCGTCGAGGCGCACGGCATGACACCGATCCTCGAACTGCACTGGAGCTACGGCCAGTACACCGGCAACTCGGCCGGCTGCTCCGACGTGCACGCCACCTGCCAGAAACCGATGCCCGACATGCAGTACACCCCGGCGTTCTGGGCCTCGGTGGCCGGCACCTTCAAGGACGATCCGGCGGCCGTGTTCGACCTGTTCAACGAGCCGTACCCGGACCGCGCCACCCCCACCCTCACCCAGGCATGGCAGTGCTGGCGGGACGGCGGCGACTGCCCCGGCATCGGCTACGAGGTGGCCGGCATGCAGGACCTGGTCGACGCCGTGCGCGGCACGGGCGCGAAGAACGTCATCATGGCGGGCGGACTCGCGTACTCCAACGACCTCGGCCAGTGGCTGACCTACCGGCCCACCGATCCGACCGGCAATCTCGTCGCCGCGTACCACGTGTACAACTTCAACACCTGCGCGAGCGAGAGCTGCTGGAACTCCACGCTGGCCCCGGTGGCGGCGCACGTGCCGCTGGTGGCCGGGGAGATCGGCGAGAACACCTGCTCCCACGGGTTCACCGACCAGGTCATGAAGTGGTTCGACGACCGGAACCTGTCCTATCTGGGCTGGACCTGGAACACCTGGGACTGCTCATCCGGCCCGTCGCTGATCTCCTCCTTCGACGGTACGCCCACGGCGTACGGCATCGGGCTGCGCGATCACCTGCGCGCCGTCAACCCGTGACCCCCAGGAGAACACGCGAAAGCACCGCGAGAACACCGCGGAAGGCACCGAGGACACCACCGAGGACACCACCGAGAGAAGGAAGAAGGAACCCGCACTCATGAGTCGTACCAGAACAGCGATGCTCGCCGCCCTGGCGCTGGTCGCCGGCGCCTCCGGGACGGCGTTCGCGTCCGCGCCGGCCGCGGACGCCGGCATCTCCGCCGTCCCCTGCACCGTCGACTACAAGGTGCAGAACCAGTGGGACAGCGGCTTCACCACCGCCGTCACCGTCACCAACAACGGTGCGGCCAAGTCCAGTTGGTCGGTGAAGTGGTCCTACGCCGGCAACCAGACCGTCACCAGCGGCTGGAACGCGAAGTTCAGCCAGAGCGGCAAGACCGTCACCGCGGCCAACGAGAGCTACAACGGCACGCTCGGCACCGGCGGTTCGATCAGCTTCGGCTTCAACGCCTCCTACAGCGGCAGCAACGCCCTCCCGACCACGTTCACCCTCGACGGCGTCACCTGCAACGTCGACGACGGCAACGGCGGCGGTGACGACGGCGGTGGTGGAGACGACGGCGGCGGCACCGGCTCACGCGTCGACAACCCGTACGCCGGTGCCAAGGTGTACGTGAACCCCGAGTGGTCCGCGAAGGCCGCGGCCGAGCCGGGCGGCAGCCGCGTCTCCAACCAGCCCACCGGCGTCTGGCTCGACCGGATCGCCGCCATCAACGGCGTGAACGGCGGCATGGGCCTGCGCGACCACCTGGACGCGGCCCTCGCCCAGAAGGGCAGCGGCGAAGAGGTCGTCCAACTCGTCGTCTACGACCTGCCCGGACGGGACTGCGCCGCCCTGGCCTCCAACGGCGAACTCGGCCCGACCGAGATCGACAAGTACAAGACCCAGTTCATCGACCCGATCGCGGCGATCCTGGCCGACCCGAAGTACGCCTCGCTGCGGATCGTCACCACCATCGAGATCGACTCGCTGCCCAACCTCGTCACCAACACCGGCAGCCGCGCCACCGCGACCCCGCAGTGCGACACGATGCTCGCCAACGGCAACTACGTGAAGGGCGTCGGCTACGCCCTCGCCAAGCTGGGCGCCATCCCGAACGTCTACAACTACCTCGACGCCGGCCACCACGGCTGGATCGGCTGGGACGACAACTTCGCCCCGTCCGCCACCCTGTTCAAGCAGGCGGCGACCAGCGAGGGCGCCACGGTCGACGACGTCGCCGGGTTCATCACCAACACGGCGAACTACAGCGCCCTGAAGGAGAACAACTTCACCATCAACGACACGGTGAACGGCACCTCCGTGCGCCAGTCCAAGTGGGTCGACTGGAACCGCTACGTCGACGAGCTGTCCTTCGCGCAGGCCTTCCGCAACCAGCTGGTCTCGGTGGGCTTCAAGTCGAACATCGGCATGCTCATCGACACCTCACGCAACGGCTGGGGCGGCACCGCACGGCCGACCGGACCCGGCGCGCAGACCAGCGTCGACACCTACGTCGACGGCGGCCGCTACGACCGCCGCATCCACGTCGGCAACTGGTGCAACCAGTCCGGGGCCGGCCTCGGCGAGCGGCCGCAGGCCAGCCCGGCGAGCGGGATCGACGCCTATGTGTGGATGAAGCCCCCGGGGGAGTCCGACGGCTCCAGCAGCGCCATCCCGAACGACGAGGGCAAGGGCTTCGACCGCATGTGCGACCCGACGTACACGGGCAACGCCCGCAACGGCAACAGCATGTCGGGTGCCCTGCCCAACGCGCCGCTGTCCGGGCACTGGTTCTCCGCCCAGTTCCGGCAGCTGATGCAGAACGCCTACCCGCCGCTGTCGTGATGTGCTGACGGCCCGTCGGGCCGGTTCCCCCAGGGGGCCGGCCCGACGGCATGCGCACCCGCCCGCGCGGCGCCGTCCCGGCCTTTTGCCGCACCGGCAACAGGACTGGCGCCCGCACGGTGCGTCGGCGCACGCTGGCCGCATCCGGACGAGAGGCTGAGCAGCATGGCGCACCGACAGCACGACCACCACGGCCATGAGCACCCCCACGGGCACGGGCAGCGGGCGACCGACACCGACTGGGCCCAGCTGGCATCGATGCTGGAGACCCAGGCCGAGCTGTCCGCGCCGGTGTACGGGCGGATCATGGCCTGGCTCGCCCAGGAGGCGCCACGGCCCGGAATGATCGTCGACGCCGGCAGCGGCCCCGGCGTGGTGTCATGCCTGTTCGCCGAGGCGTTCCCGGAGGCCCGGGTGCTCGCGGTGGACGGATCGGAGCCGCTTTTGGAACGGGCCCGCGCCCGCGCCGCCCGACAGGGCCTCGCCGACCGCCTCGACACCCTCGCCGGAGAACTGCCCGGCGTGCTCGGTGAACTGCCCTACCCGGCCGATCTGCTGTGGGCCGGCCGCAGCCTGCACCACCTCGCCGACCAGCGTGCCGCGCTCGCCGCCTTCGCCGCCCGGCTGGCACCGGGCGGCACGCTGGCCCTGCTGGAGGGCGGCCTGCCCAGCCGCTTCCTGCCCCGGGACATCGGCATCGGACGGCCCGGGCTGCAGGCCAGGCTCGACGCGGTGCAGGAGGAGTGGTTCACCCGGATGCGGGCCGAACTGCCGGGCAGCGTCGCCGAGACCGAGGACTGGCCGGCCCTGCTGGCGTCCGCGGGCCTGCGGCACACCGGCACCCGCAGCTTCCTGCTCGACCTGCCCGCGCCGGTCTCCGACCAGGCACGCGCGCACGTTGCCGGGAGCCTCGGCCGGCTGCGTGACGTCGTCGCCGACAGCCTCGACGCGGATGACCGCGGCACGCTTGACCGGCTCCTCGATCCTTCCGACCCCGCGAGCGTGCACCGGCGTGCGGATGTGTTCGTGCTGTCCGCCCAGACCGTGTACACGGCCGTCCGCCCGGCCTAGGCGTTCTGCCGGGGCCGCGGTGTGATGTGCACACGCCGTCGCGGTCCGGGGCGCGGCGTGCGACGTACCGCCCGTCCGCGCTGACGTCGACCGCGCCCGCGTCCTTTGCCGACGGCGCGCTGTCACGACGGGGCTCGCGCCCCGAAGGGGCGCGGGGAACTGCGCGACCAGCCCCGACGCTGCCCGTGCCGGGACCGCGCTCCCGATCGGCGCGTCCACCGTGCCGGCCGCGGGCTCAGTTGTTCTGGAGGAACTGGTTGGCCAGCCGGTCCCCGAGGGCGACCGCTGCGCCGTGGTCCTCGATGGGGGAGACCTGCGAGTTCTGGAACAGGATGTAGGTCACACCGGAGTCGGCGCCGCCGGTCTCGGGGTCGGGGTCGATGCCCAGCGCCTTGGCGGTGGCGTACGAGGCCTCGCCGATGATCCCGGTGGGGCCGGTGTCGCCGACGACCGCGTACTCGACCTTGCCGGCGTAGACGACGGCGACCACGCCGCCGCCCCTGATGCCGGCGTTCGCGTAGTTCCAGATGCCGCTGGGGCTGGGCACCACGACGTAGGGCAGCGTGTCCGCCTTCAGCGGCCTGCCGTCGGACTGGTGGAAGGCCGTGTCGTCCTGGTACCAGGGGTCGGTGCTCTCATTGCAGTTGGCGGTGCGCTGGCCGTCGCAGTCGATGTCCATGTCGGCCTTCCAGAACACCGCGCCGTTCTTGCCGCACACGGGGATGGTGGCCGAGGTCTCCTCGTCGGTCCGGTACCTGCCGTTGGAGATCTGCTGACAGGACGTCACCTTGGCGAGCAGGGCGGCCGCGCTGACGGTGCCCTCCTGGGCCGAGGTGGGGGCGGCCGATGCGCTCGCGGGGAGCACGCCGGCCGCGAGCAGGGCGGCTGCGGAGGCCGCGGTGAGGGTCAGTGGTCGCATGCGCACTGTGGGGGACCCTTCTCTGTTAGGAAAGTTTCCTTACCAGTGCGCTCCAAGGTGGCCTTCTTTACGTGCTCTCGTCAAGTCCCTGGCGCGACCGTGTGTCGTCCGTGCCGTTTGCGGCGGTCGGTGCCGCGGTCAAGACTGGGTCAAGCGGATATGTCCGGATCCTTGGGGGGTGGATTCTCGGGGCCCGCGCCGTTACCCGGCTTCCGCGGAGGTGAGGCGGCATGTTCGTCCGCACGGTGTACGCGACCGGAGACCCCACGAAGACCGACGCGGCCCTCCGCGCCCTCAACACGGCCGGGCGGGAACTGCTCGCGGACCGCCCCGGCTACCGCGGCGCGGGCGTCTTCGTGGACCGGGAACTCGGCAAGCTGCTCTCGGCCAGCTGGTGGGCCACCGCGGCCGACCGGCACAACAGCGACGAGGTGATGCGCGTGAAGCGGGCCGCGCTCCTGGAGCCGTTCGCCGGCACCGTGACGGTCGACAACTACGAGGTGGCGGCCCTCCATGTGCTCCAGCACCCCCGGGTGGGCGGCGGACTGCGCGTCACCAGGCTGGAGTTCGACCCCGCCGATGCCGACCTGCTCACCGACGTCTTCCGGGCGTCGCTGCTGCCGCGGCTCGAAGCGGCACGCGGCGTCGCCGGCGCGTCCCTGTCCGTGGACCGGGAGCGCGGACGCGGCATGGTCGGCACAGTCTTCGTCGACCGTGCCGCACTGGCCGCGTCCCGGTCGGGCCATGCGGTCGCCCGGCACGAGGGCGTGGCCAAGGCGCATGCGCGCGTGACCGCGCTGGAGGAGTTCGAGGTCGTACACGCGGACGTACGGCCCGACTGACACCCCCGCGGCACGCGCCACCCTTCGGCCCGCGCACGCCCCCGCGACACGCGGGACACTTCGGCACGGGGACGCCCCCGCGACACGCACGCACACTTCGGCACGCGCGCAGCCTGCGCACGCGGTCGCCCCCGGGGCACGCGCGCACCCTTCGGTATGCGGGCACCCCTCGGCACGCGTACGCCCCGCGGTGCGGGAATCGCGCCGCGGGGCGTGCGGAACGCCCGGTCCGGGCTGGCTCAGCGAGGGTCGTACGTCGCCGGGTCCGGGCCCAGCCTGCTGTCCTCGTTGAGCGCGCCGATCGCGGCCAGGTCCTCGGTGTCCAGGCTGAAGTCGAAGACCTCGATGTTCTCCTTGATCCGGGACGGCGTCACGGACTTCGGGATCGCGATGTTGCCCAGCTGGACGTGCCAGCGCAGCACCACCTGGGCCGGAGTGCGATTGTGCTTCTGCGCGACGGCCACGATCGCCGGCACCCCCAGCAGGCCCTTGCCCTGGCCGAGCGGCGACCACGCCTCGGTGGCGATGCCCTGCTCGGCGTGGTACTCGCGGGCCGCGCGCTGCTGCAGATGCGGGTGGAGTTCGATCTGGTTGACCGCGGGGATGACCGACGTCTCGGCGATCAGCCGCTCCAGGTGCTCGGGCAGGAAGTTGGACACGCCGATGGCGCGGACGCGGCCGTCGGCGTACAGCTTCTCGAACGCCTTGTAGGAGTCGGTGGACGTGCCGCGGGACGGCAGCGGCCAGTGGATCAGATACAGGTCGAGGTAGTCCAGGCCCAGCTTCTCCAGTGAGGCGTCGAAAGCGCGCAGTGTCGCGTCGTACCCCTGGTCGCCGTTCCAGAGCTTGGTGGTGACGAAGATGTCCTCGCGGGGCAGCCCGGAGGCGGCGACCGCCCTGCCGGTGCCCTCTTCGTTGCCGTAGATCGCCGCTGTGTCGATGCTGCGGTACCCGGCCTCCAGCGCCGTGGCGACGGCCCGCTCGGCCTCGTCGTCCGGCACCTGCCACACGCCGAAGCCCAGCTGGGGCATCTCGACGCCGTTGTTGAGGATGATCGGGGGGACCTTGCTGCTCACGAGCTCTTGATCCTTCGGTTGCGGACAGGTGGTACCACCATCGTCAACGATCACGGCCCGTCGTGCATTCCTGACCATGAAATACGCCGGAACTGACCGGAGAGCCCACTGCGGTGGCGAAGAACGACCGGCCCTGCACAGGTGTCGACCGCGGTCCGGCGTCGCCCGGGGCGCGGTCACGCGTGGTACAGGGCCTCCACCTCGCTCGCGTACGCGTTCTCGATCGCCTTGCGCTTCAGCTTCAACGACGGCGTCAGCAGGCCGTGTTCCTCGGTGAACGGCTGGGCCAGGATGCGGAACGTGCGGATCGACTCCGCCTGCGACACCAGGGTGTTGGCGGCCACCACCGCGCGCCGCACCTCGGTCTCCAGATCCGGGTCGCGGACCAGCTGGGCCGACGTCATCCGCGGCTTGTTGCGCATGGTCAGCCAGTGCTCGATCGCCTCGTGGTCCAGGGTGACCAGCGCGGCGACGTACGGGCGGTCGTTGCCGACCACGATGCACTGGTTGACCAGCGGATGGTCACGGACGCGCTCCTCCAGCACCCCGGGGGACACGCTCTTGCCGCCGGAGGTCACCAGGATCTCCTTCTTGCGGCCGGTGATGGTCAGATAGCCGTCCTCGTCCAGGGAACCCAGGTCGCCGGTGGCCAGCCAGCCGTCGTGCAGCGTCTCGTCGGTGGCCTTCTGGTTGTTGAGGTAGCCCTGGAACACGTTGGCGCCGTGCAGCCAGATCTCCCCGTCGTCCGCGATGTGCACCGTCACACCCGGGATGGCCTGGCCGACCGTGCCGTAGCGGGTGCGTTCGGGCGGGTTGGCGGTGGCGGCTGCCGTCGACTCCGTGAGGCCGTAGCCCTCGTAGATCTGCACGCCCGCGCCCGCGAAGAACAGCCCGAGCCTGCGGTCCATGGCCGAACCGCCGGACATCGCGTTGCGGATCCGGCCGCCCATGGCCGCCCGGACCTTGGAGTAGACGACCTTGTCGAAGAACTGGTGCTGCATGCGCAGCCCCGCCGAGGGGCCGGGCCCGATGCCCCAGGCCCTCGCCTCCATCGCGTCCGCGTACCGCACCGCGACATCGACGGCCTTCTCGAACGGCCCGGCCTTGCCCTCCTTCTCCGCCTTGCGCCGGGCCGAGTTGAACACCTTCTCGAAGATGTACGGCACCGCGAGGATGAACGTCGGCCGGAACGCCTGCAGATCGGGCAGCAGCGCGGCGGCGTTGAGCTGCGGCTGGTGCCCGAAGCGCACCCCGCCGCGGATCGCGGCGACCTCCACCATCCGTCCGAAGACATGCGCGAGCGGCAGGAACAGCAGGGTCGCCGCCTCGTCGCCCTTGCGGGAGTGGAACACCGGTTCCCAGCGCTCGATGACCGTGTCCGCCTCGAACATGAAGTTGCCGTGCGTGATCAGACAGCCCTTGGGGCGGCCCGTCGTCCCCGAGGTGTAGATGATCGTGGCGACCGAGTCCGGGGTGACGGCTCGGCGGTGCCGGTGCACCATCTCGTCGTCGAGATGCGCGCCGGCGTCGTACAGCTCCGGCACGGCGCCCGAGTCCAGCTGCCACAGCTGGCGCAGTTGCGGCAGCCGGCCGATGACGGTGGCGATCGTCATGGCGTGGTCCTCGTGCTCGACGACCGCCGCGGACACCTCGGCGTCGTACAGCATCCAGAAGCACTGCTCGGCCGAGGAGGTGGGGTAGACCGGCACCACCTGCGCGCCGATGGTCCACAGCGCGTAGTCGAAGAGGGTCCACTCGTAGCGGGTACGGGACATGATGGCGACCCGGTCGCCGAAGCGGACGCCGCGTGCGAGCAGGCCCTTGGCGAGGGCCAGGACCTCGTCGCGGAACTCGGCGGAGGTCACGTCCCGCCACCGGCCCAGCTCGTCCTTGCGGCCGAGGGCGACATGGAGCGGGTCCCGGACGGCATGCTCGAAGACGACGTCGGCCAGACCGCCCACCGGTGGTGCCGACGCCGACGGAGGGTTGGTGAACTCGCGCAAACCCCGCTCCCGCTCCTCGGTGGCGCTCCGCACAGCGCCGTGAAAGCTACCCCACCCGTCGAGGGGGCGGGAGGGGGTGCAAAACCGGCCAATCACCGCGTACGTCCCCGGCGGCCGCCCGGAAATACCGCTCACACGGGGAACGACCGGACAGAACAACCTACGGTTCAGTAGGTCCCGCCCCCCAACCTCCACCAAATCTGTACACCCCACCCACTGCCCACCCCGAGACCCGCAGACGGGCGTCACCGATGGCGCCCCGCCAGGGGGCGCGGGGCTGTATCTATGTGCGGCTCCGCCGTGCGGGCGCGACCAGCCTCAACGTCGCCGCGGTCGCCCATGGCGCGGCGGTGACGGGTCGAGAATGCGACCCGTCACAACGTTGCCGCGGTCGCCCATGGCGCGGCGGTGCCGAGGCGAGACCGCGGCGGCGGCCAGCCACGATGGCGCCGCAGATGAACTACCGCCTGTATTGGCGGCGCCCCTAGCGGAGCGCACCCGTGAGGATGGCCGCGGCCAGCGCCCGCGCAGCATTCCGGGCCGGCGACGGATGGCGACCGTGGACGAGGACGAAGTCGACCGCGCCCAGCTCCGGCAGCCCCGCCCGGTCCGGCACCCGGAACAGCCCTGGCGGCACCAGCCCGCGTGAGTGCGCCATCACACCGAGCCCGGCCCGGGCCGCCGCGATGAGGCCGTTGAGGCTGCCGCTGGTGCACACGATGCGCCACGCGCGTCCCTGCCGCTCCAGTGCCTCAAGGGCCAGCGCCCGGGTGATACCGGGCGGCGGGAACACGATGAGCGGCACCGGCCGTTCCGGGTCCAGGCGGAGCCGTTCCGCGCCGATCCACACCAGGTCGTCGTGCCAGACCAGTTCGCCGCGCGGGTCCTCGGGCCGCCGCTTGGCCAGCACCAGGTCCAGCTTCCCCGCGGCCAGCTGTTCGTGCAGCGTGCCGGAGAGTTCGACGGTCAGCTCCAGGTCCACCTCGGGATGGTCGTACCGGAAGCCCTCCAGGATCTGCGGCAGCCGGGTCAGCACGAAGTCCTCCGAGGCGCCGAAGCGCAGCCGCCCCCGCACCCGCGTGCCGGTGAAGAACGCCGTCGCCTGCTCGTGCACCTCCAGGATCCGGCGCGCGAACCCGAGCATGGCCTCGCCGTCCTCGGTCAGCTCCACGGAGTGGGTGTCGCGGGTGAACAGCTGGCGCCCCGCGGCGTCCTCCAGCCGCCGCACATGCTGACTGACGGTGGACTGGCGCAGCCCCAGCCGCCGGGCGGCCTGCGTGAAGCTGAGCGTCTGGGCCACGGCGAGGAACGTCCGCAGCTGGGAGGGGTCGTACACACCCCCAGGCTATCGCGGAACATGATGACAGTGAGAACGGTATGCCGGATTCCCGATCACCGGCCGGAGGAGGACGATGGAGAGGGGCCCCACGGGCCCGGCAGCACCCGTACACACCGCACGACGAGCCCTGACGCACAGCAAGTGGAGCACCGTGAAACGCCTGCACTGGCCGAGCTGGATGCCGATCGACCCGTACATCCTGCTGCTGCTCGGGACGGTGGGCCTCGCCGCGCTGCTGCCCGCCCGGGACACGGCCGCCGATGTGGCGTCCGGCGGCGCGACGGCCGCGATCGCCTTCCTCTTCTTCCTCTACGGCGCCCGCCTTTCCACCCGTGAGGCACTTGACGGGCTGCGCCACTGGCGGCTCCATGTCACCGTACTGGCCTGCACTTTCGTGCTGTTCCCTGTGCTCGGCCTGGCCGCCCGCGCGCTGGTGCCGGTCCTGCTGACCCACCCCCTCTACCAGGGCCTGCTGTTCCTCACCCTGGTGCCGTCGACGATCCAGTCGTCCATCGCGTTCACCTCGATCGCCCGCGGCAACGTGCCCGCCGCGATCTGCGCGGGCTCCTTCTCCTCGCTGGTCGGCATCGTGCTGACCCCGCTGCTGGCGGCGGCGCTGCTCGGCAACAGCGGTGGCGGTTTCTCCGCCGACTCGCTGATCAAGATCGTGCTCCAGCTGCTGGTGCCGTTCCTCGCCGGACAGCTGCTGCGCCGGTGGGTGGGCGGCTTCATCGCCCGGCACAAGAGGGTGCTCGCACTGGTCGACCGCGGCTCGATCCTGCTCGTCGTCTACACCGCGTTCAGCGAGGGCATGGTCCAGGGGATCTGGCACCAGGTCAGTCCGGCCCGGCTGGCCGGCCTGCTCGCCGTCGAGGCCGCCCTGCTCGCCGTGATGCTCGCCCTGACCTGGTACGGCGCCAAGGCGCTGCGCTTCACCCGTGAGGACCGGATCGCGATCCAGTTCGCCGGCTCGAAGAAGTCCCTGGCCTCCGGGCTGCCCATGGCGAGCGTCCTGTTCGGCGCGCACGCCTCCCTTGCGGTACTGCCCCTGATGCTCTTCCACCAGATGCAGCTGATGGTCTGCGCGGTCATCGCCAAGCGCCGGGCGCGCGACCCCGAGGAGACGGCCACGGCCACCGCCGCACCGGCCGTGACGGCGCCGGCCGCGGCCGGCACGGGTACGCGTCCGCGCTGACGCCCGCCGCCCGGTTCAGGGGCGCCCGTGAGGGCCGGTCACCCGGTCAAGGGGCAGCCACAGCACGGTGTCCCGCAGGGAGCGCGGCGCCCCCGGTCCGGACAGCTCCGCGTCGGTCAGGGCCCGGTCCCAGACACGCACGTCGTCGATCGCTCCGGTGAAGAACGCCCGGCTGTCCATGCGCTGGCCGATGTGCACGCCGAACGGCGCATCGCGGCTGACCGAGCCCGGCACGTCGGCGACGGACGACGTCTCGCCGTCCAGGACGAGGGTCAGTCGCCCGCCGCCCCGGCGCAGCGCCAGATGGTGCCAGCGGCCGTCGTTGCGGGCGCCGGGCGCGGTGACCGCCGCCGAGCGGACCGCGGTCGCACCCTGCCGCGCGGTGATCAGACCGCGCACCCGGTCACTGTCGGGTTCGGCGCGCAGCCACACCTGCGGCCGGCTGGTGCCGGTGCCGCCCATCCACAGCAGCGGCTGCTCGCCGGCGGTGGCCGTGGTGCGGAACCACAGCGACACGGTGAAGTCCCGGGTGCCGAGCGGCAGCCGGTCGTCGTAGGGCAGGCGCACGGCGTCGTCGGCGCCGTCGAACTCCAGGGCGCCGCCCGATACGCCGGCCGTCGTGCCGGCGCCGCCCAGCACCGCCGCGCTCGGGGCGCGCGGGGCCAGGTCGGGGGTGGTGGGATCGGGGCCGCGGCGCGGGCGCAGCCAGCCCTCGGTGAAGCGGGCGAAGCGGATCTCGTCGCGGGCGTCGACCGTCCCGCCCTCGTACAGCAGGCCCACCGTGTCGTCGGCGATGCGGGCCATGTCGGAGTAGCCGGACCAGTCCGTGGTGACGACCGTGCCGCGGTCCACGCTGTCCCAGGTGCGGCCGCCGTCGTAGGACGAGCGGATCATCATGGTGCGGCGCCGGTCGGGGTCGCCGGGGCAGGCCAGCAGGAGCCGGCCGCCGAGCCGCAGCGTCGAGCACTGCACCTGCGGCGCGTACAGGTCCGGCAGGGCCCGGAAGGGGGCGGTGAAGCTGCCGCCGCCGTCGCGGCTGACCGTCTGGGTGCGGTGGCCGAGGTCGGTGCCGTCCTGTTCGCGAGCGCTGACCAGGAGGGAGCCGTCGGCGCGCTCGGCGAGCGTCAGCTCGGACGGCTTCTGCCGGAAGGTGCCGTCGGCGGCCACCGGGCGGCTGTCCGTGGCGCCGGTCCGCCAGTGGGCGCCGCCGTCGTCGCTGACGATCAGCGCCGCGTGGTCGGCGGTGACCCGGCTGCCGTTCCAGGTCTCGGCGTTGACGCCGAAGACGAGCCGGCCGGCGTGCCGGCCGCGGTCGAGCTGGAGGCCGTGCACGGGACCGGTGGCGTACCAGGAGTTCCAGTCGGGCGGCCGGATCTGCGGGCTCAGATCGCGCGGTGCCGACCAGGTCAGGCCGTCGTCGTCGCTGTACTGCAGGTGCGGGGTGCGGTCGCAGGGCACGGAGCAGCTCGCGGCGTCCGTGCGGCCCGTGTTGTACGTCTCGGCCAGCAGGATGCGGCCCGTCGCGCGGTCCACGAGGGGCGCCGGGTTGCCGTGGGTATCGCCCCCGCCCTCGGTGACCACCTGGAGCGGGCCCCAGGTGCGGCCGCCGTCGGTGGAGCGCTTCAGTACGAGGTCGATGTCGGCGGCGTCACCGCAGTTGAGGACCCGGCCCTCGGCGAACGCGAGGAGCGTGCCGGCGGTCGTCCGCACGATCGCCGGGATGCGGAAGCAGGCATAGCCCGGGTCCTGGGCGGCCGTGAAGAGGGCCAGTTGGGAGAGGCCGGGGGAGTGGGGGGCCGCCTTGGCGTACGTCGGCTGGGTGTGCGTCGGTCGGGTGTGCGTCGGCTGGGCGTGCGCGGGGTGGGGCAGCAGGAGCAGCACGGCCGCGGTGAGGGCGGCGGCCTGGGCGGGTCTCGTGCGTGGCCCCCGGCTCAGCAGGAGCCGGGGGCCACGGAGGACTGCGCCGGTTCTGCGCGGCATGTGCGGCCTGCCCTTCACGCGTCGGACATACGGGCATCGGGTTATTCGGACATCCGGACATCCGACGTCCAATGTCCGTATCTCAGACGTTAGTTGGGGCTTGCGGCGGCTCACAAGCACGGTGTCGCCCATTCGGGGGGCGGGGTTGACGTGGGGGTGGCCGTGCCGTGGTTGTCTGCGGCGGAGTTGTGGCTGGTTGCGCAGTTCCCCGCGCCCCTTTGGGGGGTGGTGTCGCGTCGTGGTTGTCTGCGGGGGTGTTGTGGCTGGTCGCGCAGTTCCCCGCGCCCCTGGGGGGCTGGCCGCGGCGTTCCCCGCGCCGCTTTGGGGCCGGGGGTCAGACCAGGAGGGCGCCGCCGTCGACGGTTACCACCGAGCCGGTGCTGTAGCCGCCGCGCATCAGGTACAGGTATGCCTCGGCCACGTCCTGTGGGGTGCCCACCCGGCCCACGGGCAGCGTGGCGGCGCTCGACTCGAACAGCCCGGCGCGGTCCTCCTCGGACATCTCCCGCCACAGGTCGGTGCGCACCACGCCCGGGGAGACCGCGTTCACCCGCAGCGGGGCCAGCTCCAGGGCCAGCGCCCGGGTCAGCGACTCCATCGCGCCGCACAGGCTCGCAGCGACACTGGTGCCCGGCAGCGGCCGGCGGCCCGCCGTCCCGGTGGTCAGCACCACGGAACCGCCCTCGCGGATCACGGGCGCCGCGTACTTGACGGCCGCGTACACGCCCCACAGCCGGGTGTCGAGGAACCGCCTGGCCTGGGCCAGGTCCGACTCCGCGACGCCCACCATGAGCAGGGACTCCCCGGCCGTGAAGACCAGATGGTCGAAGGCGCCGATCCGCTCGAAGAAGGCGCGCACCGCCGTCTCGTCCGTCGCGTCGAGCGGCTGTCCCTCGGCGCCGGCCGGCAGCCGCCGCAGCGCGGCGTCCACGCTCTCCTGCCGCCGGGAGGCGACCACCACGGCGGCCCCGTCCCGCGCCGCGATCTCGGCGACCGCGAAGCCGATGCCCGACGTGCCCCCGACGACCACGACCCGCTGTCCTCGCAGACTCATACCCCTGTCCCTTTCCGCCGTTCTTCCGTTCGCCTACGTGCCGGTCCGACGGGCTCCAGCCTCCGCCCGCGGGCCCCTCGCCGTCCAAGACCTCTTCCGCGCGTGGCGATACTCTGAGGGCATCGCCACCGCGACGGCGGAAGGGACGGCCATGGACCTCGACCTGCGGAAGGTCCGCTACTTCACGGCGGTCGCCGAACAACTGCACTTCGGGCGGGCGGCCGAGCGCCTGCACATCACCCAGCCCGTGCTGAGCCGCCAGATCCGGGCCCTGGAGAAGGACCTGGACGCCACCCTCTTCGAGCGGGACAGCCACGAAGTGACCCTCACCCCGGCGGGCCGCCAACTCCTCGACGACGCCCGGCAGTTGCTGGCCGCAGCGGGCGCCACCCGGCGCCGGGTGCGGCGGGCGGCGCGCGGACCGCGGCGGCTGGTCGTGGGCTTCCGGGCGGGCGTGGTGGTCACTCCCGTGCTGCGCGCCTTCGGCGCCGCCCACCCCGATGTGGCGGCGCACGCCCGCCGCGTCGAATGGGACGACCAGGAACGGCTGCTCCTGGACGGCACGGTCGACCTGGCCTATGTGCGCCGGCCCATCCACGAGCGGGGTCTCACCCTGCTGCCGCTGTTCACCGAGGACCGGGTGGCGATGCTGCCCGCGCGGCACCGGCTCGCCGGCAAGCGTGACCTCGCCCTCGCCGACCTGGCGGGGGAGCGGTGGCTGCGCTACGCCGACCCGCTCCCCGACGACGTGCCGATCCGCACCGTCGAGGAGAAGTTCGAGTGCGTGGCGGCGGGCACCGGCATCACCCTGGTGCCGGCGTCGGTCGCCGAGCACTACTCCCGGCCCGACATCGTGTATGTGCCCGTGCGCGACGCCGAGCCGGACCAGGTGTTCCTCGCCTGGGCGGCGAGCCAGCGCTCACCGCTGATCGCCGAGTTCGCCCGGACGGCGCGCGAGCGCGGCTGAGGCGAACGGGCGGCGGGGCACGGCGGGGCCCCTGCGGCGCAGGGGGCGCTCCCCGCCGGTCGGGGCCCCGCCGCCGTGTCGCGGGGAGACGGCGTCAGCCCTGGGCGGTCGCGGCCCGCAGGGCGACGCGGTCCTGCCCCGCGTACACGTTCATGGAGCTGCCCCGCAGGAAGCCCACCAGGGTCAGTCCCGTCTCGACGGCCAGGTCCACCGCCAGCGACGACGGCGCCGAGACCGCGGCCAGCACCGGGATGCCCGCCATCACGGCCTTCTGGGCCAGCTCGAAGGAGGCGCGGCCGGAGACCAGCAGGAGCGAACGGGACAGCGGCAGGGAACCGCTCTGCAGCGCGCGGCCGACCAGTTTGTCGACCGCGTTGTGCCGGCCCACGTCCTCCCGTACGTCCAGCAGCTCCCCGTCCTCGGCGAACAGGGCCGCCGCGTGCAGCCCCCCGGTCCGGTCGAACACCCGCTGGGCGGCGCGCAGCCGGTCGGGGAGGCTCGCCAGCAGTTCGGGGTCCACCCGGACCGGGGGAGTGTCGGCTATCGGCCAGCGGGCCGTCGTACGCACCGCGTCCAGGCTGGCCTTGCCGCACAGCCCGCACGACGAGGTGGTGTACACATTCCGTTCCAGCGTGATGTCGGGCAGTACGACGCCCGGCGCGGTCTTCACGTCCACCACGTTGTAGGTGTTCGCGCCTCCCCCAAGTCCTCGACTGCGCTCGGACAGGGAGGTGCCCCCATCCGTCGCGCCCGCGCAGTACACGATGTTCTGCAGGTCCGCGGCGTCGGCCAGGACGCCCTCGCTGACCAGGAACCCGGCGGCCAGCGCGAAGTCGTCGCCGGGCGTGCGCATGGTGATGGCGAGGGACTTGCCGTTGAGTCTGATCTCCAGCGGCTCCTCGGCGACGAGCGTGTCCGGCCGGCTCGTGACCGCCCCGTCGCGGATCCGGATCACCTTGCGTCGTTCCGTGACTCGTCCCATGTCCCGATCAGCCCCGGTTCTGTACGTGCTGGTAGCCGAAACGGCCCTTGATACAGAGGTTGCCATGAGTCACCGGGTTGTCGTGCGGTGAGGTGACCTTCACGATCTCATTGTCCTGCACGTGCAGGGTCAGATTGCAGCCTACTCCGCAGTAGGCGCACACCGTCGTCGTCTCGGTCTGCGCCGACTCGTCCCAGGTGCCCGCCGCGCGCATGTCGAACTCCGACTTGAAGGACAGCGCCCCCGTCGGACACACCTCGATGCAGTTTCCGCAGTACACACAGGCCGATTCGGTGAGCGGGGCGTCGTGCTCGACCGCGATCCGGGCGTCGAAGCCGCGCCCGGCGACCGAGATCGCGAAGGTGTTCTGCCACTGGTCGCCGCACGCGTCCACGCACTTGTAGCACAGGATGCACTTGTCGTAGTCGCGCACATACAGCTCGTTGTCGATCTTCGGTTCCTCGTTCAGGCGGGCCGCGTCCGGGCCGAAGCGGTCCGGTTCCGCCTCGTACTCCTTGATCCACTCCGCGGCCCGCGCCGTGGTGGACAGATCGACCGAGGACGCGAGCAGTTCCAGGACGATCTTGCGGCTGTGCCGGGCGCGCTCGGTGTCCGTGTGCACCACCATGCCCGGCTCGGCCCTGCGCGAGCAGGCCGGCACCAGGGTGCGCGAGCCCTCGACCTCGACCACGCACACCCGGCAGGCGTTCTTGGGCCGCAGTGTGTCGCCCTGGCACAGGGTCGGGATGTCCTTCCCGGCGGCCCGGCAGGCGTCCAGGACGGTCGAGCCCTCCGGCACCCGCACCGGCGCGCCGTCGACGGTGAACTCCAGCAGCCGGCGGGGGATCCCCAGCGGTGTGACGGTCATTCGTACGCCCCCAGACGGTCGATGGCGGATTCCACGGCGTTCCACGCGGTCTGTCCCAGACCGCAGATCGAGGCGTCCCGCATCGCGCGGCCCACCTCGCGCAGCAGGGCGATGTCACCGGCGGCGTCGGCGCCCGTGCGCGCCACGATCCGGTGCAGTGCCTCCTCCTGCCGGACGGTCCCGACCCGGCAGGGCACACACTGCCCGCAGGACTCGTCGCGGAAGAACTCGGCGATGCGCAGCAGCAGGCGGGGCAGCGGCACCGTGTCGTCGAAGGCCAGCACGACCCCGGAGCCGAGGGTGGTGCCCGCCTGACGTGTGCCCTCGAAGGTGAGCGGGATGCCGAGTTCGTCGGGCCGTACGAAGCCGCCCGCCGCCCCGCCGAGCAGCACCGCGCGCAGCCCGTCACGCACCCCCGCGAGCGCCAGCAGCTCGCCGAGCGTCGCCCCGAACGGCAGCTCGTACACGCCGGGCCGCGCCACGCTTCCCGACACACAGAACAGCTTCGGGCCGGTGGACGTGCCCGTGCCGATCGCCGCGTACGCCGGGGCGCCCATGGTCAGGATCGGCAGGACGTTGACCAGGGTCTCCACGTTGTTCTCGACGGTCGGCCTGCCGAACAGGCCCTTCTCCACCGGGAACGGCGGCTTGGAGCGCGGCTCGCCGCGAAAGCCCTCGATCGAGTTGAACAGGGCCGTCTCCTCGCCGCAGATGTACGCGCCCGCGCCGCGGCGGATCTCGATGTCGAAGGCGAAGCCCTGGCCGAGGACGTCGTCGCCGAGGAAGCCGCGCGCACGGGCCTGGGCGACGGCGTGCTCCAGCCGGGCGAGCGCGCGCGGGTACTCGCCGCGCAGATACAGGAAGCCGCGGGACGCGCCGATCGCGTACGCGGCGATCGTCATCGCCTCGATCAGCGCGTACGGATCGCCCTCCATGAGCACCCGGTCCTTGAAGGTGCCCGGCTCGGACTCGTCCGCGTTGCACACCAGGTAGTGCGGCCGGTCGGGCTGGGACGCCGTGGCCTGCCACTTGCGGCCCGTCGGGAAGGCGGCGCCGCCGCGCCCGACCAGACCGGAGTCGGCGACCTCGCGGATCACCCCGGCGGGCCCGAGCGCGAAGGCCCGGCGCAGCGCGGCGTAGCCGCCGTGGGCGCGGTAGTCGTCGAGGGACGCCGGGTCGACCACGCCGACGCGGCGCAGCAGCACCAGCGCCGGGTCGCCCGCCTGCGGGACCGCGAGCGCGGCGGGCGGCTCCTTCGGCGCCGAGTCGGGGGCGGTCGCGGCGAGGACGGCCGCCGGCACGTTCGTGGGCGCCGACACCGCCGTACGCACCGGGTCACCGGCGCGGATCGTCAGGGCGGCCGGTGCCCGCTCGCACAGCCCGAGGCACGGGGAGCGCTCGACGCTCACCCCGCTGCCCGGTCCGAGTCCGGAGGCGATCCGCGCGCACATCTCCTCGGCGCCGGCGGCGGTGCAGGCCAGGTCGGTGCAGACGTGGAGCACGGTCGCCGGGCGGGGCCGCACGGAGAACAGGGCGTAGAAGGTGGCGACGCCGTATGCCTCGGCCGGCGGGACCGTCAGCCGCCGGCACAGGTAGTCGAGGGCGCCGTCGCTGATCCAGCCGATCCGGTCGTTGATCGCGTGCAGCCCCGGCAACAGCAGGTCACGGCGTTCACGGGCCTCGCGCCCGCCGCGCGCCCACCTCAGGTCCTCGGTCCTCGTCTCGTCCCGGTCCGCGCCCTCCCAGGAGGACTCAGGGGGGCCGAGCAGGGCGTCGACGGCCGCCCGTTCCTCGTCCGTCGGCTTGCCGTCGCCGAAGTGCAGATCCACCAGGTCACCTCACTTGGACATGTCGCGTGGGTCGAGCGGTGCGGTCAGCCGACGGTCGTGGTGAGCGGCAGCTTCTCGACGCGGATCGCCGACGCCTTGAACTCCGCCGTCCCCGCGATCGGGCAATTGGCCTCGATCGTCAGCTGGTTGGTGTCCACCTCGTCGGGGAAGTGCATAGTCATGAACGCGAGCCCGGGGCGCAGGGCGGTGTCGATCCACACGGGTGCCACGACCGAGCCGCGCCGCGAGGTCACCCGGACCTCCTCACCGGCCATGACCCCGTAGCGCTCGGCGTCCTCCGGGCACAGCTCGACGTACTCGCCACGACGCAGCGGTGAGGCGAAACCACCGCTCTGCACACCCGTGTTGTACGAGTCGAGCCGCCGTCCGGTGGTGAGCCGGATCGGGTACTCCTCGTCGGTCAGATCGACCGGCGGATCGTGCCGTACGAGCCCGAAGGGCGCGAGCCGTCCCCGCTTCACCGGGTCCGACTCCCACAACCGGCCGTGGAGATAAGGCGGTTCGAGCCGGTCGGTGCTCCGGCACGGCCACTGGATGCCCTGGTGTTCGGTCAGCCGCTCGTACGTCATCCCGTAGTGGTCCGGCGAGAGGGACCTCAGCTCGTTCCAGACGGCCTCGGCGTCGGCGTACTTCCAGTGGTGGCCGAGCCGCCCGGCCAGCTCGCAGAGGATGTCGATGTCCTCGCGCGCCTCACCGGGCGGGGTGACGGCCCGGCGCACCCGCTGCACCCGCCGCTCGCTGTTGGTGGTCGTGCCGTCGGTCTCCGCCCAGCCGGCCGTCGCGGGCAGCACCACGTCCGCCAGTTCGGCCGTCCGCGTCAGGAAGATGTCCTGCACGACCAGGAAGTCCAGCTCCTTCATCCGCCGTACGGCCTGCTCGCTGTCCGCCTCCGACTGGGCCGGGTTCTCGCCGATGCAGTAGACGGCCCGCAGCGTGCCCTCCTCCATCGCCTCGAACATCTCCGTCAGATTGAGCCCGTAGTGCGGCTGGATGACGGTGTCCCACGCCGACTCGAACTTCAGCCGGACACCGGGGTCGAGGAGGTCCTGGAACCCCGGCAGCCGGTTGGGGATGGCGCCCATGTCGCCGCCGCCCTGCACGTTGTTCTGGCCGCGCAGCGGCTGCAGGCCCGCACCCCAGCGGCCGACCTGGCCGGTGAGCAGGGACAGGTTGATCAGCGCGCGGACGTTGTCGGTGCCGTTGTGGTGCTCGGTGATGCCGAGGGTCCAGCACAGCTGGGCGCGCTCGGCGCGGGCGTAGGCGTGCGCCACCTCCCGTATCGCGCGGGCCGGTACGCCGGTCACCTTCTCCGCGAGCGACAGCGTCCAGGGCTCCACGAGCGCCCGGTACTCGTCGAAGCCGGAGGTCGCCCGCGCGATGAACGTCTCGTTGACGAGCCCCGCGTGGATGATCTCGCGGCCGATCGCGTGCGCCATCGGGATGTCCGTGCCGACGTTGAGGCCGAGCCAGCTCTCCGCCCACTCGGCGGTGGAGGTGCGGCGCGGGTCGACCGCGTACATCCGGGCGCCGTTCCTGATGCCCTTCAGCACGTGCTGGAAGAAGATCGGGTGCGCGAAACGGGCGTTGGAGCCCCACATCACGATGACGTCGGTGTGCTCGATCTCCTCGTACGAGGACGTCCCGCCGCCCGAGCCGAACGCGGCCGACAGGCCGGCCACGCTCGGGGCGTGACAGGTGCGGTTGCACGAGTCGACGTTGTTGGTGCCCATCACCACGCGGGCGAACTTCTGTGCCACGTAGTTCATTTCGTTGGTCGCCCGGGCGCAGGAGAACATGCCGAAGGCGCCCTGGTTGCGTCGCAGCCCGTCGGCGGTGCGCTCCAGCGCCTCCTCCCAGCTCGCCCGCCGGAAGGGCTCGTCGCGCCGGTCGCGGACCAGCGGGTGGGTGAGCCGGGTGTAGGTCTTCGGTTGCCGTTTCCTCATGCAGCGCTCCTCAGCGCGAGCAGGTCCGAGATGGCGTGCACGGTGCGCAGGGTGGGCACCTGGACGCCGGTGATTCCGGCCAGTTCGACGACGGCGGCGAGCAGGACGTCGAGTTCCAGCGGCTTGCCGCGCTCCAGGTCCTGGAGTGTGGAGGTGCGGTGGTCGCCGACCCGTTCCGCGCCCGCGAGCCGCCGCTCGATGGAGACCCCGACCTCGCAGCCGAGGGATTCGGCGACCAGGAGGGTCTCGCGCATCATGATCTCGATGACCCGGCGGGTGCCGCCGTGCAGGCACATCTGCCGCATCGTGGCCCGGGCCAGGGCGCTGATCGGGTTGAACGAGATGTTGCCGAGCAGCTTGAGCCAGATGTCGTTGCGCAGTTCAGGCTCGACGGGGCACTTCAGGCCGCCGGCCCGCATGGCCTCGCTGAAGCCCGTACAGCGCGCCGAGACGCTGCGGTCGGGTTCGCCGACCGAGAACCGGGTGCCTTCCAAGTGCCGTACCACGCCCGGGGCTTGGAGTTCCGTGGCGGCGTACACGACGCAGCCGACGGCCCGTTCGGGCGCGAGCACCGCACTGACCGCGCCGCCGGGGTCCACGCTCTCGACGCGGTGGCCGTCGTGCGGGCCGCCGTGGCGGTGGAAGTACCACCAGGGGATGCCGTTCTGGGCCGCCACCACGGCCGTCCGCTCGTGCAGCAGCGGTTCGATCAGCGGCCCGCACGCCGCGTACGCGTTGGCCTTCAGGCCCAGGAAGACATAGTCGACGGGGCCGACCTCGGCCGGGTCGTCGGTGGCGTGGGCGTGCGCGGTGAAGTCGCCGCGCGGGCTGAGCACCCGTACTCCGTGCCGCCTCATGGCCGCCAGATGCGGTCCACGGGCGATGAGATGCACATCGGCGCCGGCGCGGTGGAGCGCGGCACCGACGTAGGCGCCGATCGCACCGGCGCCGAGAACTGCGACTTTCACGGGGAACGCTCCGTTCGGTTTGAGGGATACCGCGGAGGTGGGGGTGGTGTGCAGTGACGAGGAGAGAGGAGGAGTGACGATGAGAGAGGAGGAGTGACGAGGGGAGATGCGGAGTGATGCGGAGTGCTGGGGGACGATTCTCGTCGACGAAATATTGTCTACAGTATGGGAAGGGGGGCGACAAGGGGCCCGACGACCGTTCATCGCATGTCGCATACCGCTCATCGCATACGGTCGACCCCACGCCTTCTCAACCGCCCCGCGCCTCCCTATGGTTCGCGATCATGAGTCCCCCACTCGCACCGCCGGGGTGGAGCCGCTGGCTCGTCCCGCCCGCCGCGCTCTCCGTCCACCTCTCCATCGGCCAGGCCTACGCCTGGAGCGTGTTCAAGCCGTCCCTGGAATCCGCGCTCCACCTCGACGGCACCCGGAGCGCGCTGCCCTTCCAGCTCGCGATCGTGATGCTCGGGCTGTCGGCCGCGTTCGGCGGCACCCTCGTCGAACGCAACGGGCCGCGCTGGGCGATGACCGTGGCCCTCGGCTGCTTCTCCTCCGGCTTCCTGATCTCCGCCCTCGGCGCGTGGAGCGAGCAGTACTGGCTGATCGTCCTCGGCTACGGCTTCGTCGGCGGCATCGGCCTGGGCATCGGCTACATCTCGCCCGTCTCCACCCTGATCAAGTGGTTCCCGGACCGGCCCGGCATGGCCACCGGCATCGCCATCATGGGCTTCGGCGGCGGCGCGCTGATCGCCTCACCCTGGTCGGCGCAGATGCTGGAGTCCTTCGGCACCGGTCCCTCGGGGATCGCTCTCGCCTTCCTCGTGCACGGGCTGGCGTACGCGGTGTTCATGGCGCTCGGTGTGTTCCTCGTCCGGGTGCCCCGCGGCACGGACCGCGCCACGGCGGCCGGCGGGACGGGCGCCACCGAGGGCGTCCAGGTGTCGGCCCGCAGCGCCGTGCGCACCCCGCAGTTCTGGTGCCTGTGGGTCGTGCTGTGCACGAACGTGACCGCCGGCATCGGCATCCTGGAGAAGGCCGCGCCGATGATCACGGACTTCTTCGCGGACTCCAGCACGCCCGTCACGGCCTCCGCCGCGGCCGGGTTCGTCGCGCTGCTGTCCGCGGCCAACATGGCGGGCCGCATCGGCTGGTCCTCCACCTCCGACCTGATCGGACGCAAGAACATCTACCGCGTCTACCTGGGCGTCGGCGCGCTGATGTACCTGACGATCGCCCTGTTCGGGGACTCCGCGAAACCGCTGTTCGTGGTGTGTGCGCTGGTGATCCTCTCCTTCTACGGCGGCGGATTCGCGACCGTCCCCGCCTATCTGAAGGACCTGTTCGGCACCTACCAGGTGGGCGCCATCCACGGCAGGCTGCTCACCGCCTGGTCCACCGCCGGCGTGCTCGGCCCGCTGATCGTCAACTGGATCGCCGACCGGCAGGAGGAGGCAGGCAAACACGGCTCGTCCCTGTACGGTCTGTCCTTCGCCATCATGATCGGGCTGCTGCTCGTCGGCTTCGTCGCCAACGAACTCGTCCGCCCCGTCCACGCCCGCCACCACGTGCCCGCGCCGCCGAAGGAGGCCGCCGATGTCCGGCGAGAGCAGTCCGCCTAGCCGCCGTGGCCTGATCGCCTTCGCCTGGGTGTGGGTGGGTGCGCCCCTCGGCTACGGGCTGTACGAACTGGTCCAGAAGGCGACGCAGTTGTTCACGGGATGATGGCCGGGGCGTCCGGGGTCCTGACGGAAGCCGACAACACGGGCGCCCGAATCCTGTGGCCTTACCTGCCGACATACCGGCGAGTCACTGAACACACTGGTGAATCCCGCTGCCCGTGCCCACAAGGGGGGACCCCAGATGAACGGTTCACGCATCGCCGCCGTCGGCCACTACCAGCCCGCCAAGGTGCTCACCAACGAGGACCTGGCGGGCCTGGTCGACACCAGTGACGAGTGGATCCGGTCCCGGGTGGGCATCAGAACCCGGCACATCGCCGGGCCCGAGGAACCGGTGGACGAACTGGCCGCGCAGGCCGCCGCCAAGGCGCTCGCCGCGGCCGGCCTCACCGCCGACGCCATCGACCTGGTCGTGGTCGCCACCTCCACCGCCGTCGACCGCTCCCCGAACACCGCCGCCCGGGTCGCCGCACGGCTCGGCATTCCACGGCCCGCCGCCCTGGACCTCAACGTGGTGTGCGCCGGCTTCACCCATGCGCTGGCCACCGCCGACCACACCCTCCGCGCGGGCGCCGCGAGCCGGGCGCTGGTCATCGGCGCCGACAAGATGTCCGAGGTGACCGACTGGACCGACCGCACCACCTGCGTCCTGGTCGGCGACGGGGCGGGGGCCGCGGTCGTCGAGGCGTGCGCCCCCGGCGAGGAGCCCGGGATCGGGCCGGTGCTGTGGGGCTCCGTGCCGGAGATGGGGCACGCCGTGCGGATCGAGGGCACGCCGCCGCGGTTCGCCCAGGAGGGCCAGAGCGTCTACCGCTGGGCGACCACCCAGCTGCCGCCCCTGGCCCGCCGCGCCTGCGAGAAGGCCGGGCTCGCCCCGGAGGACCTGGCCGCGGTCGTGCTGCACCAGGCCAACCTGCGCATCATCGAACCCCTCGCGGAGAAGATCGGCGCGGTGCGAGCCGTGGTCGCCCGGGACGTCACGGAGTCCGGCAACACCTCCGCCGCCAGCATCCCGCTGGCCCTGTCCAAGCTCGTCGAGCGGGGCGAGGTGGGTGCCGGTGACCCGGTGCTGCTGTTCGGCTTCGGCGGCAACCTGTCGTACGCCGGACAGGTCGTGCGGTGCCCCTGAGGCGCGCCGCGAGCCGGTGCGGGCGGTCGCCGGCCGCGATGTGACGCGGTCGACCGCCGGTCCCCCTGGCATCGGTGCGCCGTAGACTGTAGACGAAAGACAATCGATACTGGGCTCGGAGCGCGCACGAGCCGTCGTCCGCCGTGCACGGCCCTGCCCAGGAGGGGGACCGCGATGTTGTCGACCGGACTGCCACAGGGGGCCGTGCCCAAGCTCGAACGGCCCGGCCCGCTGCGCGACCGGGTCTACGAGGCGCTGCTCGAACTCATCACCACGCGCGCGCTGCAGCCCGGCCAGCACCTCGTCGAGAGCGAACTCGCCGGCCATCTCGGGGTGTCCCGGCAGCCCGTGCGGGAGGCGTTGCAGCGGTTGAACACCGAGGGCTGGGTCGATCTGCGGCCGGCCCAGGGGGCGTTCGTGCACGAGCCGACCCAGGACGAGGCCGATCAACTGCTCACCGTGCGGACGCTGCTGGAGGCGGAGGCGGCGCGGCTCGCCGCGGCGAACGCGGGCAGCGCGGGGATCGCGGCGCTCAAGGAACTGTGCGCGCAGGGGGAGAAGGCCGTCGCCGCGGACGACGTGGACGGCGCGGTGGCGCTGAACGCGGCCTTCCACGCCAAGATCATGGAGCTGGCGGGCAACGCGGTCCTCGCGGAGCTGGCCGGGCAGGTCGACCGGCGGGTGCGCTGGTACTACACGCCGGTGGCCCGCCGGCGCGGCCGGCAGTCCTGGGTGGAGCACCGCGCCCTGATCGCGGCGGTGGCCGACCGCGACGAACAACGCGCGACGCAACTGATGCGCGAACACACAGAACACACCCGCCACTCCTACCACGACCACCCAACCCCCTGACCACCGGGCGGCGCCCGCGCAGGGTCCGGGCGATGCGGGCTGCGGGTGGGGCCGGGTGCGTGCGGGGGCGCGTCCACGCAACGCCCTGAAGGGGCGCGGGGAACCGCGCGAGCAACGACGACGACGCCGCGGCCGGGAGACGACCGGTCACGGACGGCACGTCCGCACCCGCACCGGCTGCGGGCCGTGGTGGCTGTGCCCGGGCGGGCGGGTTTGTTCGCTCGGTTGAGGGCGGGTTGGGCGTCCGGGGGCGGCGAGTCCCGTGTGCGGGTGTGGTGTGCGCCTGCCCCTTGTCCGGGCGGGCGAGACTGTTCGGCCGACCCGAGGCGGGGCCGGTGTGTGGGGCGCGTCCGTGTGCGGGCGCGCTGTACCCGGGAGGATGGCGGCCTGATTGCCTGCCGCCTGCCGCCTGCCGCCTGCCGCCTGCCGCCTGCCGCCTGCCGCCTGCCGGTCGCGCGGGCGGGGTGGGCGGGGTGGGCTGGGGTGGCCTTGGCCGGTTGGGCCGGCGCTGCGGCGGGGCCCCGGCCATGCGTCGACGACGGCTCCTGGCGTCGGCTGGTCCCGGGGGGCCCGGCTGATCGGGGCGAAGCCCGGCTTGAGGATGGGGCCTCGTGGTTCGGTGGGTTGGGGCCGTGGGGCTGGTGGGAGTCGAACGGGTCGGTCCCGGGGCGGTCGACCCGGCCTGAGCGGACCGACCGCTGGTGCCGTGGGGCCCGGAGCCGGGGCATGGCGGGGCGCGGCCCTGCGCGGAGTGCGGTCGTGGGCGGGCTTGAGTCTGGTGGGGTGCGGGTGTCTGCGGGTGAGGGTATTTGTGGGGATTGCTTTGGGTTTTTCGCGGTTCTCTCGCCGGAGGCGGGGCGGCTTTGTCCTGTGAGAGGAGAAAGTTCGCAGGAATCCGTGCACAGCTTCTTCCCAGCTACGGCGGTGACTGCTACGTTCCCCTCGAAAGACACACCCGGATGGCCGAATTGAGGCGGGGAGGGGCACGTGAGACGCATGACCGCACGACCCGCGAACGCCCATCAGGCCAGACTGCTCAAGCTGTTGCGCGACGGAGGACCCAACTCCCGAGCGCAGCTGGGTGACCAGATCGACCTCTCGCGGTCCAAGCTGGCCGTGGAGGTGGACCGGCTCCTGGAGACCGGCCTTGCGGTCGCCGACGGCCTCGCCGCCTCCCGCGGCGGACGCCGGTCCCACAACATCCGGCTCGCCCCGAACCTCCGGTTCCTCGGCGTCGACATCGGCGCGACCTCGGTCGACGTCGCCGTCACCAACGCCGAACTGGAGGTGCTGGGACACCTCAACCAGCCCATGGACGTACGCGAGGGCCCCGTCGCGGTCTTCGAGCAAGTCCTCGCCATGGCAGCGAAGTTGAGGGCCTCGGGGCTCGCGGAGGGCTTCGACGGCGCCGGTATCGGCGTCCCGGGACCCGTCCGCTTCCCCGAGGGCGTCCCGGTCGCACCGCCGATCATGCCGGGCTGGGACGGCTTCCCGGTACGGGAGGCGCTCAGCCAGGAACTCGGCTGCCCGGTCATGGTCGACAACGACGTGAACCTGATGGCGATGGGGGAGCGGCACGCGGGCGTCGCGCGTTCCGTGGGCGACTTCCTCTGCGTCAAGATCGGTACCGGTATCGGTTGCGGCATCGTCGCCGGCGGTGAGGTCCACCGCGGGGTGACGGGCAGCGCGGGCGACATCGGGCACATCCAGGCGGTGCCCGACGGCCGGCCGTGCGCCTGTGGCAACCGGGGCTGCCTGGAAGCCCACTTCAGCGGGGCCGCACTCGCCCGCGACGCACTGGAAGCGGCCCAGCAGGGCCTGTCGGCGGAACTCGCGGCGCGGCTCGCGGCGAACGGCACCCTGACGGGTGTCGACGTCGCCGCCGCTGCCGCCGCGGGCGACGCCATCGCGCTCGGCCTGATCCGCGAGGGCGGCAACCACGTCGGTCAGGTCATCGCCGGACTCGTCTCCTTCTTCAACCCCGGCCTGGTGGTGATCGGCGGTGGGGTGACCGGCCTCGGCCACACCCTGCTCGCCGCGATCCGCACCCAGGTCTACCGCCAGTCACTGCCGCTGGCCACCGGCAACCTGCCCATCGTCCTGGGGGAGTTGGGCCAGAACGCCGGAGTCATCGGCGCGGCCCGCCTGATCAGCGACCACCTGTTCTCACCCGCGTAGCCGACTCCCGCACCACCCTCTTCCGCGCACCACCCTCCTTCGCGTACCACCCTCCTGTCCGCACACCTTCTTCCGTGCACCACCCGGCACGGCGCCCCGCGCCGCCCTGCCCCGCTCCCGCACGCCTGCGCACGCAGGTGACCCCGCCCTGACTTAGGCCCCGCACGCCCGCCGAGGGGAACCCACATGGCACCAGAACCACCGCTGCTCAGCATGTCCGGCATCACCAAGTCGTTCCCCGGCGTACGGGCCCTCGACGGCGTCGACCTCGACGTCCAGGCCGGTGAGGTGCACTGCCTGCTCGGCCAGAACGGGGCCGGCAAATCCACCCTGATCAAGGTGCTCGCGGGCGCCCACCAGCCGGACAGCGGCACCATCAACTGGCGCGGCGAGGCGGTCACGCTGCGCTCGCCCATCGCTGCCATGCGCCTCGGCATCGCCACCATCTACCAGGAACTCGACCTGGTGGAGCACCTGTCGGTGGCCGAGAACGTCCACCTCGGCCATGAGCCGACCGCCGCCGGATTCGTCGTACGCCAAAGGGCCGCGCGCGCCTCGGCGGCCCAGCTCCTCAAGCGACTGGGCCATCCGGAGATCGACCCGGCCCGGCTCGTCGGTGAACTGTCCGCCGCCCAGCAGCAGATCGTCTCCATGGCCCGGGCGCTCTCCCACGACGTACGGCTCATCGTCATGGACGAGCCGTCCGCCGCCCTCGACCCGGACGAGGTGGACAACCTGTTCCGCATCGTCGCCGCCCTGACCGCGGACGGCGTGGCGGTCGTCTACATCTCGCACCGCCTGGAGGAGATCCGGCGCATCGGCGACCGGGTGACGGTACTCAAGGACGGGCGCGCGGTCGCGGGCGGACTGCCCGCGAAGACGACGCCGACCCGGGACGTCGTGGCGCTGATGACGGGGCGCAACGTCGAGTACGTCTTCCCCGAGCGGTCCGCCGCCGCGCCCGCCGGCGCCCCGGTCCTGGAGGTCCGGGGGCTGTCCCGGGCGGGCGAGTTCGCACCGCTCGACCTCACCGTCAGGGCCGGGGAGATCGTCGGTCTCGCCGGGCTCGTCGGCTCGGGCCGCTCCGAGGTGCTGGAGACCATCTACGGCGCCCGCAAGCCCAGTTCCGGCCAAGTCCTCGTGGACGGCAGCCCGTTGCGGCCCGGCAGCGTACGCTCCGCGGTGCGCGCCGGACTCGGCCTCGCCCCGGAGGAACGCAAGGCGCAGGCCCTGCTCATGCAGGAGTCCGTCACCCGGAACGTGTCCGTCTCCACCCTCTCCCGCTTCTCGCGCGGCGGCTGGCTCGACCGGCGCGCCGAACTGGGCGCGGCCCGCGCGGCGACCCGCGAACTGTCGCTGCGCCCCGACAACCCCTCCGTACCCGTGCGCACCCTCTCCGGTGGAAACCAGCAGAAGGCCGTCCTGGCCCGCTGGCTGCTGCGCGGCTGCCGTGTGCTGCTGCTCGACGAGCCGACCCGCGGCGTCGACGTCGGCGCCCGCGCCGAACTGTACGCGGTGGTGCGCCGGCTGGCCGACGAAGGGCTCGCCGTGCTGCTCGTGTCCAGCGAGGTCCCCGAAGTGCTGGGGCTCTCCGACCGCGTGCTGGTGCTGCGCGAGGGCCACGTCGTACACGAGGCACCCGCCCGCGAACTGGACGAACACCGCGTACTCGACCTCGTCATGGAAGGAAGCCCGGCGTCATGACGCAGCACGCCTCCCCGCCGCGGGGCAGCACCGACAAGGTGCAGCCGATCGGCCCCCTGCCCGCCTGGCGCTCCCTCGTGGCCCGCGCCGACGTCCGCACCCTCTCGCTGCTCGGCGTGCTGCTCGCGCTCGTCGTGGTCGGCGGCATCACCAAACCGGACGAGTTCCTGGACACCCGCAACCTCCAACTGGTCCTCACCCAGGCGTCGGTGATCGGCGTGGTCACGGTCGGCATGACCTTCGTCATCACCTCGGGCGGCATCGACCTGTCGGTCGGCGCGATCGTCGCCCTCGCCTCGGTGTGGGCGACGACGGTGGCCACCCAGGACTTCGGCTTCGCCGGCATCCTGTTCACCGCGGTACTCGTCGGCGTGGGCTGCGGACTGGTCAACGGCGTACTGGTCGCCTACGGCGGCATGGTCCCGTTCATCGCCACCCTCGCCATGCTGGCCTCGGCGCGCGGCCTCGCCCTGCAGATCACCGACGGCAAGACGCAGATCGTGACCGTCGACGGCATCCTCAAGCTCGGCGAGCGCGACTCCTATGTGCTCGGCATCCCGCCGCTCGTGCTGGTCTTCGCGGTCGTGACGATCATCGGCTGGCTCGTGCTCAACCGGACCACCTTCGGCCGCCGCACGGTCGCCGTCGGCGGCAACGCGGAGGCCGCCCGGCTCGCCGGCATCGACGTACGCCGCCAGCGGCTCTACCTGTACCTGCTGTCCGGACTGTGCTGCGGCATCGCCGCCTTCCTGCTGATCATCCTGTCCGGCTCGGGCCAGAACACCAACGGCAACCTGTACGAACTCGACGCCATCGCGGCCGCGATCATCGGCGGAACCCTGCTCAGCGGGGGCCGCGGCACCATCACCGGCTCCGTGCTCGGTGTCCTGATCTTCACCACGATCACCAACATCTTCGCCCTGAACAACCTGCAGAGCGACGTCCAGCAGATCGCCAAGGGCGCGATCATCGTGGCCGCCGTGCTGGTCCAGCGCCGTACCGCGAGCACGACCTGAGGAAAGGGTTCACCGCCATGTCACAGCTCACCAGCCGCAGAGGACTGCTCTTCGGGACCGCCGCGGTCTCCGCCGGGGCCCTGCTCACCGCTTGCACCAGCAACGAGAGCAAGGACGAGAAGCCCGCGGCGAACGACCAGCCGGCCGCCGACGACAAGCCCGGCAAGCAGGTCACCATCGGATTCGCCGGCCCCCAGGCCGACCACGGCTGGCTCAACGCGATCAACGAGAACGCCAAGAGCCGCGCCAAGAAGTACTCGGACGTCACCCTGGAGATCACCGAGGGCTCCAACGACACCGCCGCGCAGATCGGCCAGATCGAGACCTTGATCAACAAGAAGGTCGACGTGCTGGTGATCCTGCCCGCCGACGGCAAGGCCCTCACCCAGGTCGGGCTGAAGGCGATGCGCGCCGGCATCCCGGTGATCAACCTGGACCGGATCTTCAACACCCCGCAGGCCTACCGCTGCTGGATCGGCGGCGACAACTACGGCATGGGCTTCAACGCGGGCAGCTACATCGGCGAGAAGCTGAAGGGCAAGGCGGACGCCCGCGTCGTGGAACTGGCCGGCATCGACAACCTGGAGCTGACCAAGCAGCGCACCCAGGGCTTCGACGACGCGCTCAAGAACTACCCGAACATCAAGAAGGTCGCCCGCCAGGCGGCCGACTTCACCGTCGAGTCGGGACAGGCCAAGATGTCCCAGCTGCTCCAGGCCCAGTCGAAGATCGACGCCGTCTGGAACCACGACGACGACCAGGGTGTGGGCGCGCTGCGCGCCATCGAGCAGGCCGGACGCGACGAGTTCCTGATGGTCGGCGGGGCCGGGGCGCTCTCCGCCTTCCAGGCGATCAAGCAGGACAACGGCGTGCTGAAGGCGACCGTGCTCTACCCGCCGACCATGGCGGCCTCGGCGATCGACCTGGCGCGCGCCCTCGGACAGAGCAAGGGCATCGGTGGTCTCGCCGAGTACGAGATCCCGTCGTCGATCACGCTGTACTCGGCCGTCGTCGACAAGGACAACATCGACCAGTACATGTCCACGGGCTTCCGCTGACCGGTTCCACCCCGCACCCCCCACGGCGCCACCGCGGCGTCGGACACGACGAGGACGACGAGGACCAGGAGGACTTCCGTATGGGACAGCCGCAGCAGACGGACGGGCCGGAGGCAGCACAGCCACCGATCCGCGTCGGCATGGTCGGATACGCCTTCATGGGCGCCGCCCACTCCCAGGGCTGGCGCACCGTGGGCCGGGTCTTCGACCTGCCCCGACGGCCGGTCCTGGCCGCGATCTGCGGACGGGACGGCGCCGCGGTCCGGGCGGCGGCGGACCGGCACGGCTGGGCGGCGGCCGAGACCGACTGGCGTGCGCTGATCGCCAGGGACGACGTCGACCTCGTCGACATCTGCACCCCCGGGGACAGTCACGCCGAGATCGCCCTCGCCGCCCTGGCCGCCGGCAAGCACGTGCTGTGCGAGAAGCCCCTCGCCAACACCGTGGCGGAGGCCACCGCGATGACCCGCGCGGCCGAAGAGGCCGGCGCCCGCGGGCAGGTGGCGATGGTCGGCTTCAACTACCGGCGGCTGCCCGCCACCGCGCTCGCCCGGCGCATGGTCGCCGAGGGCCGGATCGGCACCCTGCGGCACGTGAGGGTCAGCTACCTCCAGGACTGGCTGGTCGACCCGGAGTTCCCGCTCACCTGGCGGCTGCGCAAGGAACAGGCGGGATCCGGCTCGCTCGGCGACCTCGGCGCGCACATCGTCGACCTCGCCCAGTACCTTGCGGGCGAACGGCTGGCCGGGGTCTCCGCGCTCACCGAGACCTTCGTACGGCAGCGGCCGCTGCCCGGCGGCCCGAGCAGCGGCCTGGCCGCGGCAGCGGCCGACGGCACCGGAGAGGTCACCGTCGACGACGCCGCTCTGTTCACCGGACGCTTCCCCTCCGGCGCGCTGGCCTCCTTCGAGGCCACCCGCTACGCGACCGGACGCAAGAACGCGCTGCGCATCGAACTCAACGGCGAGCGCGGCTCGCTCGCCTTCGACCTGGAGCGGCTGAACGAGCTGTCGTACCACGACGGCACCGAACCCGGGACGCACGCCGGCTTCCGCCGCATCCTGGTCACCGAACCCGACCACCCCTACCTGGAGGGCTGGTGGCCACCGGGCCACGGCCTCGGCTACGAGCACACCTTCGTCCACCAGGCACGCGACCTGCTGCTCGCCATCGCCGAGGGCAGCGCACCCGAACCCTCCTTCGCCGACGGACTACAGGTCCAGCGCGTGCTCGCCGCGGTGGAGGAGAGCGCCGAGAAGAACTCCGTCTACACGCCCATCGCGGCCTGAGGAGGTACCGCCAATGCCGCGCAGTTTCACGCTCTTCACCGGTCAGTGGGCCGACCTTCCCCTGGAGGAGGTCTGCCGCCTGGCCCGCGACTTCGGCTACGACGGACTCGAACTCGCCTGCTGGGGCGACCACTTCGAGGTCGACAAGGCCCTCGCCGACCCCTCCTACGTGAAGTCCAGGCACCAACTCCTCGACAAGTACGGCCTCAAGTGCTGGGCCATCTCCAACCACCTGGTCGGACAGGCCGTCTGCGACGCCATCATCGACGAGCGGCACGAGGCCATCCTGCCCGCCCGGATCTGGGGCGACGGCGAGGCGGAGGGCGTACGCCGGCGGGCCGCCGCCGAGATCGCCGACACCGCGCGCGCCGCGGCGGCCTTCGGCGTCGACACCGTCATCGGTTTCACCGGCTCCGCCATCTGGCACCTGGTCGCCATGTTCCCGCCCGCGCCCGAGGCGATGATCGACCGGGGCTACCAGGACTTCGCCGACCGCTGGAACCCCGTCCTCGACGTCTTCGACGCGGAGGGCGTGCGGTTCGCGCACGAGGTCCATCCCAGCGAGATCGCCTACGACTACTGGACCACCCAGCGCGCCCTGGCCGCCGTCGACAACCGGCCCGCCTTCGGCCTCAACTTCGACCCCTCCCACTTCGTCTGGCAGGACCTCGACCCGGTCGGCTTCCTGTGGGACTTCCGGGACCGGATCTACCACGTCGACTGCAAGGAGGCCCGCAAGCGCCTCGACGGCCGCAACGGCCGCCTCGGCTCCCACCTGCCCTGGGGCGACCCGCGCCGCGGCTGGGACTTCGTGTCCGCCGGGCACGGCGACGTGCCCTGGGAGGACGTCTTCCGGATGCTGCGGTCCATCGACTACCGGGGGCCCGTCTCCGTGGAGTGGGAGGACGCCGGCATGGACCGGCTCCAGGGCGCCCCGGAGGCGCTGGCCCGCCTCAAGGCGTTCGACTTCGAACCGCCTACGGCATCCTTCGACGCGGCGTTCGGCAACTAGGCGCTCCGCTGGATGGGCCGCGCTGTGTCGTCGGTCGTCCGCGGCTCCGTTGTGGCTGGTCGCGCAGTTCCTCGCGCCCCTTGGGGGGCTGGAGGTGATCGGTTGGCTGCGGCGTCCGTTGTGGCTGGTCGCGCAGTTCCTCGCGCCCCTTGGGGGGGCGGGGGTGATCGGTTGGCTGCGGCGTCCGTTGTGGCTGGTCGCGCAGTTCCTCGCGCCCCTTGGGGGGGCGGGGGTGATCGGTTGGCTGCGGCGTCCGTTGTGGCTGGTCGCGCAGTTCCCCGCGCCCCTTGGGGGGCGGGGGTGATCGGTTGGCTGCGGCGTCCGTTGTGGCTGGTCGCGCAGTTCCCCGCGCCCCTTGGGGGGCGGGGGTGATCGGTTGGCTGCGGCGTCCGTTGTGGCTGGTCGCGTAGATCCTCGCGCCCCTTGGGGGGCGCGGGTACCGGTCCATCATCTGTTCCTTCTCTGTTCTTCCGGGATGACGGCGCATCCCGGCGTACCGCACCCGCCCCGTACAACCAGCCCCTTACTGGAGGCATTCGTGCACGGGAACCACCGCACCACCAGTACCCGCAGTAACGAGACCCACAGACGACGCCGATTCCGCAAGGCGGTGGCCCTGCTCAGCGGGGCGCTGCTCGCGGGCGCCACCCTGAGTCTCACCGCCCCGCAGGCCGGCGCAGCCGTCGCCGACCCGGCAGCCGCGGCGGCCGAGGACTTCCAGCAGGTCACCCTCGCCAAGGGGGCGGCGGAGGTCGGCGAGCCGATGTCGCTCGCCGTCCTGCCGAACCGCTCCGTGCTGCACACCTCGCGCGACGGCACGCTGCGCCTCACCGACGCCGCCGGCAACACCAAGATCGCCGGCAAGCTCGACGTCTACTCGCACGACGAGGAGGGCCTGCAGGGCGTCGGCGTCGACCCCGGCTTCAGCGACAACCGCTTCATCTACCTGTACTACGCGCCCCCGCTCAACACCCCGGCGGGCGACGCCCCGGAGACCGGCACGGCCGCCGACTTCGCCCCCTTCGACGGCGTCAACCGGCTCTCCCGGTTCGTCCTGAACCCGGACGGCACGCTCGACAAGGCCAGCGAGAAGCAGATCCTCGACGTCCAGGCGTCCCGCGGCCTGTGCTGCCACGTCGGCGGTGACATCGACTTCGACAAGGACGGCAACCTCTACCTGTCGACCGGCGACGACACCAACCCGTTCCAGTCCGACGGCTTCTCGCCCCTCGACGAGCGGCCGGACCGCAACCCCGCCTTCGACGCCCGCCGTTCCGCCGGCAACACCAACGACCTGCGCGGCAAGATCCTGCGCATCAAGGTGAACGCCGACGGCTCGTACTCCATCCCGGACGGCAACCTCTTCGCGCCCGGCACGCCCAAGACGCGGCCCGAGATCTACGCGATGGGCTTCCGCAACCCGTTCCGCTTCAGCGTCGACAAGGAAACCGGCATCCTCTACGTCGGTGACTACGGACCCGACGCCGGCGCCGCCAACCCCGACCGCGGCCCCTCCGGGCAGGTCGAGTTCGACCGGGTCACCGGCCCCGGCAACTACGGCTGGCCGCTGTGCATCGGCGACAACCAGGCGTACAAGGACTACGACTTCGCCACCAAGACGTCCGGCGCCGCCTTCGACTGCGCCGCACCGAAGAACACCTCGCCGCACAACACCGGCCTGACCGACCTGCCGCCGGCCCAGCCCGCCTGGATCCCGTACGACGGCCCCTCCGTGCCCGAGTTCGGCGACGGATCCGAATCCCCCATGGGCGGACCGGTCTACCACTACGACCCCGCGCTCGACTCGCCCGTGAAGTTCCCGGAGGCCTACGACGGCAACTTCTTCGCCGGTGAGTTCGGCCGCCGCTGGATCAAGCGCATCGTCAGCGACGCGGACGGCACTGTGCAGTCCATCAACCCCGTGCCCTGGACCGGCACCCAGGTGATGGACATGGCCTTCGGACCCGACGGGGCGCTGTACGTCCTCGACTACGGCACCTCCTGGTTCGGCGGCGACGACAACTCCGGCCTGTTCCGCATCGAGAACGCGACCGACGGCCACTCCCCGGTGGCCCAGGCGGCGGCGAGCCGCACCTCGGGACAGGCGCCGGTGAAGGTGACGTTCTCCTCGGCCGGCAGCAGCGACCAGGACGGCGACGCGCTCACCTACAGCTGGGACTTCGGCGACGGCGCCACCGCCACCGGTGCGGGCCCGAGCCACACCTACAAGAAGAACGGCACCTACACGGCCACGGTGACCGCCAAGGACCCGAGCGGACGCACCGGCAGCGCGAGCGTGCAGATCGTCGTCGGCAACACCGCACCCACCGTCACCCTCCAACTCCCGCAGGACGGACAGCTGTTCAGCTTCGGTGACGCCGTACCGTTCAAGGTGAAGGTCACCGACCCCGAGGACGGCAGGACCATCGACTGCTCCAAGGTCACCGTCAACTTCATCCTCGGCCATGACACCCACGGCCACCCGCTGACCTCCGCGAACGGCTGCTCCGGCACCATCCAGACCAGCGCGGACGGCGGCCACGACGAGAACGCCAACATCTTCGGCGTGTTCGACGCCCAGTACACCGACAACGGAGGCGGCGGCCAGGCCGCGCTCACCTCGCACGACCGCAACGTCCTGCAGCCCCGGCACCGCCAGGCCGAGCACTTCGGTGACTCCTCCGGCGTCTCGGTGATCACCAAGGCGAGCGCCCACGGCGGCAAGACGGTCGGCGACATCGACAACGGCGACTGGATCTCCTTCACGCCGTACGTCCTGTCCAACGCCAAGCAGATCACGGCACGTGTGTCCTCCGGCGGGGCGGGCGGCACCCTTGAGGTCCGCGCGGGCTCCCCGACGGGCAAGCTGCTCGGCAAGGCGACCGTGCCGGTGACCGGCGGCTGGGACACCTTCCAGGACGTCACCGCCAAGGTGTCGAAGGCGCCCAAGGGCACCACCACGCTCTACCTGGTCTTCAAGGGGAGCACCGGCAAGGGAGCCCTGTTCGACGTCGACGACTTCGTCTTCACCACGAGCTGAGAGGAGGCCGCGATGCGCTCGACCGGCAGACTGACGACCGCCGTCCTCGGGGCGGCCCTCCTCCTCGGCTGCGTGGCGGGACCCGCCTCGTCGCACCCGGCACAGGACAAGCGGGTGCTGGTCTTCTCCAAGACCGCCGGATTCCGGCACGACTCGATCCCCGAAGGGATCGCGGCGGTCAGGGAACTCGGCGCGGACGGCGGATTCGCCGTCGACGCCACCGAGAACGCCGGCGCCTTCACCGCGAAGAACCTGCGGCGCTACGACGCGGTCGTGTTCCTGTCCACGACGGGAGACGTCCTCGACAAGGCCCAGCAGCGGGCCTTCGAGGGCTACATCCGGCAGGGCGGCGGCTATGTGGGTGTGCACGCCGCCGCCGACACCGAGTACGACTGGGCGTTCTACGGCGGCCTGGCCGGCGCCTACTTCCAGTCGCACCCGGCGATCCAGCCGGCCACGGTGGACGTGGAGGACCGCGCCCACCCGGCGACCTCGGACCTGGCACGGACCTGGGAGCGCACGGACGAGTGGTACAACTACCGCTCCAACCCGCGCGAGAGGGCCCGTGTCCTCGCCTCGCTCGACGAGTCGTCGTACACCGGCGGCACCATGAACGGCGACCACCCCATCGCCTGGTGCCAGGACTACCAGGGCGGCCGGGCCTTCTACACCGGCGCCGGCCACACCAAGGAGTCCTACGCCGAACCCGCCTTCCGGCAGCACCTGCTGGGCGGCATCCGCTGGGTCATCGGCGACGCCCAGGCCGACTGCCGCCCGGAGAACGGCTACCGGCCGCTGTTCGACGGCACCTCCCTGGACGGCTGGCGCCAGGCGGGCCCGGGCTCCTTCACCCTGTCCGAGGACGGCACACTGACCTCGACGGGCGGCATGGGGATGCTCTGGTACGCCGACCGGAGCTTCGGGGCGTACTCCCTGAAGCTCGACTGGAAGATGGACGGCGACGACAACTCGGGTGTGTTCGTGGGCTTCCCGCCCTCGGACGACCCGTGGTCGGCCGTGAACAACGGTTATGAGATCCAGATCGACGCCACGGACGCGCCCGAGAAGACCACCGGGTCCGTCTACGGCTTCCAGTCCGCCGACCTGGCCAAGCGCGACCGCGCGCTGAACCCGCCGGGCCAGTGGAACACGTACGAGATCCGGGTGGAGGGCGAGCGCCTGCGCATCTGGCTCAACGGCGTGAAGATCAACGATTTCACCAACACCGATCCGGCCCGGAGCCTGCGCGACGGACATGTCGGCATCCAGAACCACGGAGCCGACGACCAGGTGTCCTTCCGCGACATCCGGATCAAGGAACTGCCCGCCAAGGGCAGGTGAGCGGCGGCGGGCGGGGGACGCCGGACCCCCGCCCGCCGTCTTCGTCCCCGCTGAGCCGGGGTCCGCGCACGACAAGGAGGCTGCCCATGTCCGCGTCCCTTTCCCCGAACCGCGTGGGAGTGTGGCTGATCGGCGCCCGGGGTTCCGTCGCCACCACCGTGATCGCGGGCTGCGCCGCCGTGGCGGCCGGCCTGCACCCGCCCACCGGAATGGTCACCGAGACACCCCCGTTCGCCGACTGCGGGCTGCCGCCCCTCGCCTCGCTCGTCTTCGGCGGGCACGACGTGGTCGACTGCCCCCTGCCCAAGCGGGCCGAGCAGCTGGCGGCGGGCGGCGTCCTGTCGCACGGCCTGCCCGCCGCGGTCGCGGGCGAACTCGCCGCGGCCGACGCCGAGATCAGGCCCGGCGGCCCGGCACCGGCGGACACCCGGGACCCGGACGAGGTGATCGCCGGCTTCGCCGCGGACATCTCCGACTTCGTACGGCGGTGCGGACTCGACCGCGCCGTCGTCGTCAACGTGGCATCCACCGAACCCACCGCCGACGGTGACGCCCTGCCGCCCAGCTCGCTGTACGCGGCGGCGGCCCTGCGGGCGGGCTGCCCGTATGTGAACTTCACCCCGTCCACCGGTCTGCACCACCCGGCGCTGGCCGCGGCGGCCGCGAACAGCGGACTGCCGTACGCCGGCCGCGACGGCAAGACCGGGCAGACCCTGCTCCGTTCGGTCCTCGGCCCGATGTTCGCGCAGCGGGCGCTGGCCGTCCGCGCCTGGTCGGGCACCAACCTGCTGGGCGGCGGCGACGGCGCCGCCCTCGCCGACCCGGCTGCGGCCGCCGCCAAGAACGCCGGCAAGGAACGGGTCCTCGCCGACACGCTCGGCGGCACACCGCAGGGCGAGGTGCACATCGACGACGTGCCCGCCCTCGGCGACTGGAAGACCGCCTGGGACCACGTCGCCTTCGAGGGCTTCCTCGGCACCCGCATGGTCCTGCAGACCATCTGGCAGGGCTGCGACTCCGCGCTGGCCGCGCCGCTCGTCCTCGACCTGGCCCGGCTGACCGCACGCGCCCACGAGCGCGGCCACACCGGGCCCCTGACCGACCTCGCCTTCTACTTCAAGGACCCGCTGGGCGATGCCCCGTCGTCCCTGGCCGACCAGCACACGGCCCTCGTCCGCTTCGCGGAGCGGCTGCGGGAGCAGACGCCCGGCGCGGCCGAGGGACCGGCGGAGGTGCCCGGATGCTGAGGGGTGTGGCGTCGCTGCGCCGGGCCGCCGCGGCGGCCCGGACCGAACCGGCCGGCCAGGCCCGGCCGCACCGGCCCACCCCGCCGCCCCCGGGCGGCGACGGCCCGGGGCCCTGTGCGGGGCGGGCCGCCGACGCTCCGGCCGGGCCGCGCGGCGGTGCCGGCCGGCCCGGTTCCCGGCTGCGGGCCTGGGCCGAACTGCTGCGGCTGCCCGCCCTGTTCACCGTGCCCGGCGACGTGCTCGCCGGGGCCGCCGCGGTGTCGGCGCGCCCCGGGCGCCACACCCTGCTGGCCATCGGCTCCTCCCTGTGCCTGTACGAGGCGGGCATGGCCCTCAACGACTGGGCCGACCGCGCCGAGGACGCCGCCGAACGCCCGCACCGGCCGCTGCCGTCCGGCCGTATCCGGCCGGCCGCGGCGCTCGCCGCGGCCGGCGCCTGTACCGCGGCGGGCCTGGCCCTGGCCGCCCGCGCCGGCCGGCCCGCGCTCGCCGTCGCCGCCCCGCTCGCGGCCACCGTCTGGGCGTACGACCTGGTCCTCAAGCACACCCCGGCGGGCCCCGCGGCGATGGCCGCGGCCCGCGGCCTCGACCTGCTGCTCGGCGCGGCGGCCGGCCGGCCCGCCCCGGGCGCCGTCCGAGCAGCGCTGCCCTCCGCCGCGCTGCTCGGCTCGCACACCCTCGCCGTCACCGCGGTGTCCCGGCGCGAGACGACCGGCGGCTCGGCCCTCGCCCCCCTGGCCGCGCTGGCCACCACCGGCGCCCTCACACTGGCGCTGACCCGGCCACGGCCCGCTGAGCGCTCCGCTGGACATGCCGCGCCATGCCGTCGGTCGTCTGCGGCACCGTCGTGGCTGGTCGCGCAGTTCCCCGCGCCCCTTCGGGGCGCTGTCGAACCGCAGCGGACGTCACTGGACCTTTCCAGGACCGCCCCCGGCCCGTCGGGGACCTGTCCGCCGAGGCTCCGCCGCACCCCAGGCGGCGCCGAGGACGCACTGCGCGCCGCCCTCGGCGCCGCCTACGCCGCCACGGCCGGGCGGCCCTTTCTGCACGCCGTACTCAATCCGTCCCCGCAGCTCACCCAGCGGGCCGTCGGCGGCGGGATCCGCGCCACCGTCCCCCTCCAGGCTGCGCTCTGCGCCCGCGCCGGTGCGCCCGCGAGCGCCCTGCTGACCGCGGCCCTCGCGCCGCTCGCCCGCCGGTTCGCGAAGAAGGTGAGCGTCACATGAGCCCGCACCCCCCGCCCCCACGCCCCGCCCCCACCACCCCACCCACGACACCCACACCGGCCGCTACCACCCGACCCACGGCACCCGTGCCCGCCACCCCGCCCACGGCACCCGCTCCTGCCGCCCGGCCCACGTCACCCGCGCCCGTACCGGCTGTTGCCGCCCCGCCCACGGAACCCGTGCCCGCACCGGCCGCCGCCCGACCCACGGCGCCCGCGCCTGCCACCCCGCCCACGGCGCCCGCGCCTGCCACCCCGCCCACGGCGCCCGTGCCCGTACCGGCTGCTGCCGCCCGGTCCACGGCACCCGCAGTGGCCCCCGGCACCGAGGCCGCCGCGTCCTCACCGGCCCCCGGCGGTCCGCCGATCCGTTTCGGGTACGGCACCAACGGCCTCACCGACCTGCGGCTCGACGACGCCCTCGGGCTGCTCGCCGACCTCGGCTACGACGGCGTCGGGCTGACCCTCGACCACATGCACCTCGACCCGCTCGCCCCGGACCTCGGCGCCCGCACCCGCCGCGTCGCCCACCGGCTGGCCCGGCTCGGCCTGGACGTCACCGTGGAGACCGGCGCCCGCTACGTCCTCGACCCCCGGCGCAAACACGGCCCCTCCCTGCTCGACGCCGACCCCGAGGCCCGCGCCCGCCGCGTGGACCTGCTGCTGCGCGCCGTCCGGGTCGCCGCCGACCTCGGCGCGCACGCCGTGCACTGCTTCAGCGGGATCACCCCGGCCGGCACCGACGAGGACACCGCCTGGCAGCGGCTCACCGACAGCCTCGCGCCCGTCCTGGACGCCGCCGCCACCGCGGGCGTCCCGCTCGCCGTCGAACCCGAACCCGGCCATCTGCTCGCCACCCTCGCCGACTTCCACCGGCTGCGCCGCACCCTCGGCGACCCCGGCCCGCTCGGCCTCACCCTCGACATCGGCCACTGCCAGTGCCTCGAACCGCTGCCGCCCGCCGACTGCGTACGCGCCGCCGCCCCCTGGCTGCGCCACGTCCAGATCGAGGACATGCGGCGCGGCGTCCACGAACACCTGCCCTTCGGGGACGGCGAGATCGACTTCCCGCCCGTCCTCGCGGCCCTCGCCGCCACCGGCTACCGCGGTCTGACCGTCGTCGAACTGCCCCGCCACTCGCACGCCGGACCCCAGCAGGCCGCCCTCGCCCTGCCGTTCCTGCGCGAAGCGGCCACCGCCGCAGGCGCCGCGGCACCGGGCGCCCCGCACCCCGTCCGGGCCCCGGGCGAGCCCCGCGCCACCCCCGAAGGGAGCACCGCATGACCCACCGGCACCCCGCACCCGACACTCCGGTGGCCGGCCCCGCCCACACCCCGCCGGACGACCTGCACACCAGGCTGTACGCCCGGCTCGACGACGCCGCCCGTACCTGGCTCGACCACGCCCTCGCCGAGGCGGCCACCCACCCCGGCGGTCACGGACCCATCTCCGCCTGGGAGTTGCGCCTGGCGGAGGCCGGCCGGCGCTGCGGCCCCGCCCATGCCGACGCCGCCCGCGTCCTCGTGCTGCACGCGGCCCGCGCCGACACCGACGCGCTGACCCGCGTCTACCGGCAGGGCACCGCCGACGAACGCCGCGCGGTCCTGCACGCCCTGCCCCACCTCGTCGCGGACGCCGGCGCGCTCCCGCTCGTCCAGGACGCGCTGCGCACCAACGACACCCGGCTCCTTGCCGCCGCCGTGGGCCCGTACGCCGCCCGCCACCTGGACGCCCACGCCTGGCGGCACGCCGTCCTCAAATGCCTGTTCACCGGCGTGCCCGTGGACGAGGTGGCCGACCTGCCCCGGCGCGCCCGCGGCGACGCCGAACTCGCCCGGATGCTGGACGACTACGCCGCCGAGCGCACCGCCGCCGGCCGCCGCGTGCCCGACGACCTGTACCGGGTGCTGACCCTGACCGGGGCCGCGACACCGCCGCACACCACGGACGACCCCCACGGCAAGGAGTCCTGATGCGCATCTTCGACCCCCACATCCACATGACCTCACGGACCACCGACGACTACGAGGCCATGCACGCCGCGGGCGTCCGCGCCGTCGTGGAGCCCGCCTTCTGGCTCGGCCAGCCCCGCACCTCACCCGCCTCCTTCCTCGACTACTTCGACTCGCTCCTCGGCTGGGAACCCTTCCGCGCCGCCCAGTACGGCATCGCCCACCACTGCACACTCGCCCTCAACCCCAAGGAGGCGAACGACCCGCGGTGCGCGCCCGTCCTGGACGAACTGCCCCGGTACCTCGTCAAGGACCGGGTGGTGGCCGTCGGCGAGATCGGCTACGACTCGATGACCCCGGCCGAGGACACCGCGCTGGCCACCCAGTTGCAGCTCGCCGCCGACCACGCGCTGCCCGCGCTCGTGCACACCCCGCACCGCGACAAGCTGTCCGGGCTGCGCCGCACCCTCGACGTGGTCCGCGAGTCCGCGCTGCCCCTGGACCGGGTCCTGGTCGACCACCTCAACGAGACCACCGTCAAGGAGGCCAAGGACAGCGGCTGCTGGCTCGGCTTCTCCGTCTACCCGGACACCAAGATGGACGAGGCCCGGATGGTGGCGATCCTGCGCTCCTACGGGCCCGACCGGGTGCTGGTGAACTCCGCCGCCGACTGGGGCAGAAGCGACCCGCTCAAGACCCGCAAGGTGGCCGACCTGATGCTCGCCGACGGCTTCACCGAGGACGACGTCGACCGGGTCCTGTGGCGCAACCCGGTCGCCTTCTACGGGCTCAGCGGCCGGCTCGCCCTGGACGTACCGGAGACCGGCGCCACCCACGAGGGCAGCAGCATCCTGCGCGGCGGTGAGTGAGCGATGCGCTTCAGGCACCCCGACGGCAGCACCGTCCACCTCGCCTACTGCACCAACGTGCACCCCGCCGAGACCCTGGACGGCGTCCTCGCCCAACTCCGCGACCACAGCGAACCCGTACGCCGCAGACTGGGCCGGGACCGGCTCGGCATCGGACTGTGGCTCGCCAAGGACGCGGCCCACGCCCTCGTCACCGACCCGGCCGCCCTGCGCACCCTGCGCGCCGAACTGGACCGGCGCGGTCTTGAGGTCGTCACCCTCAACGGCTTCCCCTACCAGGGCTTCGGCGCCGAGGAGGTCAAGTACCGCGTCTACCAGCCGGACTGGGCCGACCCCGAACGCCTGGAGCACACCACATCGCTGGCCCGGGTGCTCGCCGGGCTGCTCCCCGACGACGTCACCGAGGGCAGCGTGTCCACCCTGCCGCTGGCCTGGCGCACCCGCTGGGACGACGCACGCGCCGAGGCCGCCCGCACCGCGCTGCGCACCCTCGCCGAACGCCTCGACGCCCTGCGGGAGCTGACCGGCCGCTCCATCCGCGTCGGCCTGGAGCCGGAACCCGGCTGCATCGTCGAGACCACCGCCGACGCCATCGGCCCGCTCACCGCGCTCGCCCACGACCGCATCGGCATCTGCGTCGACACCTGCCACCTCGCCACCTCCTTCGAGGACCCGGACACCGCGCTGGACGCGCTCGACCGGGCCGGCGTCCGCGTCGTCAAGTCCCAGCTGTCCGCCGCCCTGCACGCCGCCGAGCCACGGCACCCCGAGGTCCGCGAGGCCCTGGCCGCCTTCGCCGAACCCCGCTTCCTGCACCAGACCCGCACCCTCACCGACACCGGACTGCGCGGCACCGACGACCTCGCCGAGGCGGTGCACGGCGACGCGCTGCCCGACACCGCGCCCTGGCGGTCCCACTTCCACGTCCCGCTGCACGCGGCGCCCGCCGCACCCCTGACCGCCACCCTCCCCGTGCTGCGCACCGCCCTGACCCGGCTCGTCGGCGGCCCGCACCCGCTCACCCACCACCTGGAGGTCGAGACCTACACCTGGCAGGCCCTCCCGCCGGACCTGCGCCCCCGCGACCGGGGCCGGCTCGCCGACGGCATCGCCGCCGAACTCACCCTGGCCCGCGACCTGCTGACCGACCTCGGCCTGAAGGAGCTGCCATGAGCGCCGCGCCCGCCGCCGCGGGACCCACCCCGCTGCTCGTCCTCGACGTCGTCGGCCTCACCCCCCGGCTCCTCGACCACATGCCGCACCTCAAGCGGCTCGGCCGGACCGGCTCCCAGGCCGCCCTCGGCACCGTCCTGCCCGCCGTCACCTGCGCCGCCCAGTCGACGTTCCTGACCGGCACCATGCCCGCGGAACACGGCATCGTCGGCAACGGCTGGTACTTCCGCGAACTCGGCGACGTCCTGCTGTGGCGCCAGCACAACGGCCTGGTCGCCGGGGAGAAACTGTGGGACGCCGCACGCCGCGCCCACCCCGGCTACACGGTCGCCAACATCTGCTGGTGGTACGCCATGGGCGCCGACACCGACATCACCGTCACCCCGCGGCCCGTCTACTACGCCGACGGACGCAAGGAACCCGACTGCTACACCCGGCCCCCGGCGCTGCACGACGAACTCACCGAGAAGTTCGGCACGTTCCCCCTCTTCCACTTCTGGGGCCCGGGCGCCGACCTGGTCTCCAGCCAGTGGATCATCGACGCCACCCGGCACATCCTGCGCACCCGCAACCCCGACCTGACACTCTGTTACCTCCCGCACCTCGACTACGACCTGCAGCGCTACGGCCCCGACGACCCGCGCTCGCACCGGGCCGCCGCCGACCTGGACGCCGCCGTCGCCCCGCTGCTGGACGACGCACGCGCCGCGGGCCGCACCGTCGTGGCCCTCTCCGAGTACGGCATCACCCGCGCCGACCGCCCCGTGCACATCAACCGGGCGCTGCGCCGGGCCGGCCTGCTGGAGGTGCACACCCAGGACGGGATGGAATACCTCGACCCGATGGCCTCCCGCGCCTTCGCGGTCGCCGACCACCAGATCGCCCATGTGTATGTGCGCCGCCCCGAGGACCTGGACGCCACCCGGGCCGCGCTCGACGGACTGGACGGCATCGACCAACTCCTCGACGAGCAGGGCAAGAAGGCCCACCACCTGGACCATCCGCGGGCCGGCGAACTGGTCGCCGTCGCGGAGCCGGACGCCTGGTTCACGTACTACTACTGGCTCGACGACGACCGCGCCCCCGACTTCGCGCGGCTCGTCGAGATCCATCGCAAACCCGGATACGACCCGGTCGAGCTGTTCATGGACCCGCTCGACCCCTACGTCAAGGTCAAGGCCGCCACCGCACTCGCCCGCAAGAAGCTCGGCATGCGCTACCGCATGGCGGTCGTGCCCCTCGACGCCTCACCCATCCGCGGCAGCCACGGCCGCCTACCCGCGAGCGACGACGACGGTCCGCTCCTGCTGTGCTCCACCCCCCGCGCCGTCGGCGACCGCATCGCGGCCACCGACGTGAAGTCCCTGCTGCTCGCCCTGGCGGGCCTATCGGACCACCAGTCCAGAAAGAGGCACCCGTGAACGACATCGACACCACCGTCACCGGCACCGACGAACCCCTGCGCCGCGCCCTCGGCATCGGCCGACGCGGCTTCCTGAGCACCTGCACCGCCGTCGCGGCGGGCGCGATCGCCGCTCCCGTGTTCGGCGCGGCACCCGTCCAGGCGGCGCCGGCCGCCCCCGCGTCCGGGAAGGGCGGCAGAGGGCAGCTGCTCGTTCCCGCCGACAAGCGGGGCATCATCCTGTACACCGTCCGCGACGCGACCGGCCGCGACCCGCTCTCCACCAGCCTGCCGTCCGGGTTCCGGGCCGTGTTCGAACAGCTCGCCCGGTTCGGCTACCGGCAGGTCGAGTTCGCCGGATACGGCCAGCACGCCAACGCGCCCGGCGGGGCGAACCTGGAGAGCGTCCAGGGCGCCCGGCTGCTGCGCCGCTGGCTGGACGAGTTCGGGCTGCGGGCCCAGGGCAACCACGGCTTCATCCCGCCCTCCTGGCCGCTGACCACCGCCGACCTGGACACCTTCAAGAAGCACCTGGAGATCGCGAACATCCTCGGCATGGAGCACATGGGCACCGGTGGCGACCCCACCGGCAGCTCTTACAAGTCCGACTGGGACGTGGCCGCCGACAAGTGGCAGGCGCTCGGCGCGATCGCCCGCCGTGCCGGGATCAAGCTGTACACGCACAACCACGACGCCGCGTACGGCTTCCTGCTCGACAGCGGACCGCTGGACGCCCAGGGCCGGCCGACCCGCAGCTCCGGCATCCGCAAGCTGGAGTACTTCCTGTCCGTCACCGACCCCAAGCTGGTGTGGCTGGAGATGGACATCTACTGGGCGCACGTGGCCCAGTACAAGTTCCGCAGCTACACCGCTCCCGACGGCTCCACCCGGGAGCAGATCTTCGACCCGGCGGGCCTGGTCGCCTGCCACAACAAGCGCTACCCGCTGTTCCACGCGAAGGACGGTGTCGTCAACACCACCAACGGACAGGGCTACGACATGGTCCCGTTCGGCACCGGTGTCATCGACTACACGACCTTCTTCTCCCGCGTCGGCCAGCGCAATTACCACAACCCGATGGTCGAGCAGGACAACGCGCCCAGCGCCACCGACCCGGCCCAGTCCCTGACCCACGCCCGCATCGGCTACCAGAACCTGTCGTCCCTGCGCCGCAGGTAACCCCACCACACCCACCCGAGCGAGCCCTCCCCGCGACCAGGGGCGGGCCCGCTCGGGTGGGGGGTCGGGGTCGGGGCGGGTGTGGCGGTTCGTCGGCCGGTCGCGGTCGTGGGGGTCGGCCGGGGTGGGTGCGCGTATCGCCCGGCAGGACGTGGCGGACATGTGCGGCACGTGTCTCCATCGCACGCACCCGAGCGGGCCCTCCCCGTGTGTTGGGGTGGGCCCGCCGGTCGGGTCAGGGGGTTGGCCGGGGAGTGGGCCGGGGATCGTGGCCCGGTTGGCGGAGTAACAGGGCGATGCATGCCGCGGCCATGGAGACGCCGCCGGCCAGGGCGTACGCCCCGTTGTAGCCCCAGGCGCCGACCACCATCGAACCGAGCCCGCCCCCGAACAGGCCGCTGATCAGCTTGCCGCTGTACACCAGTCCGTAGTTGGTGGCGTTGTAGTTCTCGCCGAAGTAGTCCGGGGTCAGCGCCGCGAACAGCGGATAGAACGCGCCGCCGCCGAAACCGGAGAGGAACGCGAAGAACAGGAACAGCCATTCGCTCTTGACGTCACCGGCCCAGATCACCCCGAACTGGGCGAGCCCCAGCACGACGATCACGAACACCAGGGTCGCCTTGCGGCCCCACCGGTCGGACAGCCAGCCCACCACGCCCCGGCCGATGCCGTTGATGACGGCCATGACCCCCATCGACGAGGCCGCGACCAGCGGGCCGAAGCCCACCTCCTTGGCGAAGTCCACCTGGAAGGAGATGCCGAAGATGGAGACACCCGCGGTCATCACGACACAGATCCACATCAGCGGCAGCATGCCCGTCCTGATCGCCTCCTTCGGGGTGAACTGCCGTACCGCCGGCGGATTCTTCGCGAGGCTCGACGCCTTCCCCCGGTCGCCCGTGTGCTCCAGCGGGTCGATGTCCGCGGGCCACCAGTTCTTCGGCGGGTCCTTGAAGAAGAACGCGCACCCGAAGACCACGATCAGGATGTAGCAGCCGATGAGGTCCAGGACGCGGTGGTAGTTCGCGGTGTCGAAGGCGTAGTTGAAGATGAAGATGAACGGCAGCGAACCGTACGCGAACCCGCCGTTGACGAAGCCGGTGCGCGCGCCGCGCCGCTCGGGGAACCACTTGCCGACCATGTTGATGCACGTCGCGTAGACCAGCCCGGCGCCGATGCCGCCCACCACGCCGAAGCCCACAATGGCCAGCCACACATTGCCCAGATGCGACAGGGCGAGGAAACCGAGGACACACAGCACCGAACCGACGTACATCGCGGCCCGCGCCGTCAGGATGCCCTTCTCCCGCAGCCAGCCCGCCGGGAAGGCGACACCGGCCTGGAAGAACACCCAGACGCTGAGGATCCAGAAGGTGTTGGACTGTGTCCAGCCGTGGGCGTGGGACAGGGTGTCCTCCGCCGAGCCGTACGCGTACTCGAAGACGCTGATGGCCATCATGGCGATCCACGGCAGATACACCATGAGCTTGCGTGAGTGACCGAGGATGTCCCGGTCCGTCTCGCCGACGCGGTACACCCGGCCGCGCGCGTCGGTCACTTCACGGTAGGGACGGTGCGCCGGACCGGATGCGGCCGACGAACCGGTGGCTATCGGGTCTGCCGTCATGTCACGCCATCTCCTCGCCCAGAGGCTGTGGGTTGGGGACGATGCTCCGGGCGTCCGGCCTGCCCGGTGCCTTCAGGAAGAGCGCCAGTACCGCCGAGGCCAGGCCGATGGAGCCGGCCAGCACGAAGGCACCGTGGTAGTCCCACGCGCCGACGACGACCGCGCCCAGACCGGAGCCGACCAGCCCCGAGATCAGCTTCGAGCTGTAGACCATTCCGTAGTTGGTGGCGTTGTTGTTCTCGCCGAAGTAGTCCGCCGTCATGGCCGCGAACAGCGGGAAGATCGCCCCGCCGCCGAAGCCGGAGACCATCGAGCAGAACAGGAAGAACGGCATGCTGCCCAGTTGTCCGGAGACCAGCACGCCGAACTGCGCGGTGCCGAGCACGACACACACGATGATCAGGGTGTTGCGGCGCCCGTAGCGGTCGGATATCCAGCCGATGACGCCGCGTCCGGTGCCGTTGACGATCGCCTTCAGGGACATGGCCGTGGCCACGATCCCGCCCGCGAAACCCATGTCCTTGCCGAACGGCACCTGGAAGGCGATGCCGAAGATGTTGATGCCTGCCGTGCACAGCAGGCAGAACCACATCATCCACAGGACGGGTGTGCGGGCGGCCTCCTTCGGGGTGTACTGCTTGACGGCCGGGGGGTTCTTCAGCAGCGCCCGCCGGATCCGGGGATCGTCGGTCGCCTTCAACGGGTCGACGTGTGCGGGCCACCAGTTCTTCGGCGGGTCCTTGAAGAACCAGCCGGAGGCGGCCACCACCAGGCACAGCCCGACGCCGACCGCCGAGAGCACGACCTTGTAGTTGCTCAGGTCGAGTACCGAGGTGAACAGGAACACGAACGGCACGGACCCATAGGCGAAGCCGCCGTTGACGAAGCCCGTCTTGCCGCCCTTGCGCTCCGGATACCACTTGCCGACCATGTTCACGCAGGTCGCGTAGACCAGGCCGGCGCCGATCCCGCTGCACATGCCGAAGCCGAGGTAGGCGACGAACACGGTGGGCGCGAACGCCAGCGCGAGATAGCCCAGCAGCGTGCCCACGGCGCCGATCAGCATGGCCGTGCGGGCGGGGAGCCTCCGCTCTCCCGCAGCTGCCCGGCCGGGAAGGCCACGGCCGCCTGGAAGAACACCCAGACGCCCATCAGCCAGAAAATGTGTCCGCTGCTCCACAGATGCGCCGCGTGGAGCGTGTCCTCCGCGGAGGTGAACGCGTATTCCGCGGAGCTGATGCCCATCATGCCCACCCAGGGCAGGATGACCATCCACATGCGTGGCCGGCCCATGATGTCGACGTCCGACTCGCCGATCCGGTACATGCGGCCGCCCCGGTCCGTCACTTCCCGGTACGGGACGGACGTGGAGTAGTCGGTGGTTGTCATCTGTTCAGCACCCCTTGCGTCGAAAGCCCTTGGCCAGCGCCCCCTGTCCAATGCATTTCGTGCGCGCTCGGGTCCCGGGGCCGGCCGACGCGCACCGCCGGCCGGCCCCTTCGTCACTCAGCTCATTTACCGCCCCCAGCAGGCCCGCCCGTCTCCCGCCACCGCCCTGCCTGAGGGCCTTCGGCCCGCAGTCTCTCTGCCGCACGGGCCCAGCGGTACTTGGCGCCGAGCACGGCGACGGGCTGCTCCGTGGTGTACGGGTAGGCCACCACCCCCCGCTCGTACAGGTACCGGCAGGCGTCCTCGACCTCGACGTCACCCGCGAGCGAGGCGACGACGGGCTTCTCGATGCCGCGCGCCCGGAACTCGGCCACCACACGCGCGGTCAGCTCCGCGAACACCATGGGAGGCGTGACGATCGTGTGCCAGTAGCCGAGGACCAGGGCGTGGATGCGCGGATCCTCAAGACCGAGCCGGATCGTCGCCTCGTACGTCGATGGCGGCTCGCCCCCGGTGATGTCGACCGGGTTGCCCGCGGCCCCGAAGGGCGGGATGAACGCCCGGAAGGCCGCGTCCAGGTCCGGTGGGATCTCCATCAGGGACAGGCCGTTGTCCGTCACCGCGTCCGAGAGCAGCACACCGCTGCCGCCCGCCCCGGTGATGATGACCACGTTGTCGCCCTTGGGGGTGGGGAGCACCGGCAACGCGCGCGCGTACTCCAGCATGTCCTTCAGGCCCGGCGCCCGGATGACACCGGCCTGGCGGAGGATGTCGTCGTACACGGCGTCGTCGCCCGCGAGCGCCCCGGTGTGCGAACCGGCCGCCTTCGCACCGGCCGCCGTACGGCCCGCCTTGAGGACCACGACGGGTTTCCTGGGCACCGTGGCGCGCGCCGCCTCGACGAACGCCCGCCCGTCCTTGAGGTCTTCCAGGTGCATCGCGATGCACTCGGTGTGCGGGTCCTCACCGAACCAGGTCAGCAGGTCGTCCTCGTCCAGGTCCGACTTGTTGCCGAGGCCGACGATCGCCGACACACCCGTCCCGGTGGTGCGCGCGAAGCCCAGGACGGCCATCCCGATGCCGCCGGACTGCGAGGTCAGCGCCACCGGGCCCTTGACGTCGTAGGGCGTGCAGAACGTGGCGCACAGGTCCTGCCAGGTGGAGTAGTAGCCGTAGATGTTGGGCCCGAGCAGCCGGATGCCGTACCGCTCGGCCACCGCCACGATCTCGTCCTGCAGTTCGTGCTCGCCGGTCTCCGCGAACCCGGAGGGGATCAGTACGGCGTTGGGGATCTTCTTGCGTCCCACCTCTTCCAGGGCCGCGGCGACGAACCGGGCGGGGATCGCGAAGACCGCCACATCCACCTCACCGGGAACGTCCGTGACACTCTTGTACGCCTTGCGGCCCAGGATGTCATCGGCCTTGGGGTTCACCGGGTGGATGTCCCCGGCGAAGCCGCCGTCGACAAGGTTGCGCATGACCGAATTGCCGATCTTGCCCTGCTCGTTGGAGGCGCCGATCACGGCGATCGACGACGGCTGCATCAGCCGCCGCATGGAGGCGAGGATCTGCTCACGCGTGTACCTGCGGCGCGGCGGCGGCTGCCTCTCGGCGAGGATCACCCGGATGTCGGCGGCGACCGCGCCCTCCGGTGTGGCGATCACCGGGTTGAGGTCCACCTCGGCGATCTCCGGGAATTCCGCGACGAGTTGGGAGACCCGGCGGATCTGCTCGGCGATCGCCCACCGGTCCACGCCCGCCTGCCCGCGCACCCCGCGCAGGATCTGTGCCGAGCGGATCGAGTCCAGCATGGACAGCGCCTCGTCGGCGTCCACCGGCGCGAGGCGGAACGTCACGTCCTTCAGCACCTCGACGAGCACTCCGCCGAGCCCGAAGGCCACCACCTTGCCGAACGTCGGATCGGTGACCGCGCCGACGATGACCTCCTGCCCCCGGGGCAGCAGCTCCTGTATCTGCACGCCCTCGATCCGGGCCGCGGCGTCGTGGGCGCGCGCGTTCGCCACGATCCGGTGGAAGGCGGCCCGTACGTCCGCCGCGCCCTCGACGCCGACGATCACCCCGCCGGCGTCGGTCTTGTGCAGGATGTCGGGCGAGACGATCTTCATCACGACGGGCCCGCCGAACCGTGCCGCGTGCGCGACCGCCTCGTCCACGTCCGTCGCCAGTTCCTCGCCCGGTACGGCGATGCCGTACGCGTCGGCGACGACCTTGCCCTCCGGGGCGGTCAGCGCGGTACGGCCCTCGGCACGCACGGCGTCGAGCAGTGCCCGTACCCTCAGCACCCGGTCCTCGGCCATCACGTCAGATCACTCCGTTCGACTTGAGCAGGCGCAACTCCTCGTCACCGAGGCCCAGTTCGCCCACGTAGACCTCGGCGTTGTGCTCGCCGAGCAGCGGTGAGGCCACCACCTCGACGGGGGAGTCGGAGAGCTTGAGCGGGCTGCCCACGGTGACGAACTCGCCGCGTTCGGGGTGCGGGACGGTGACCACCATCTCGTTGGCGACCAGCGAGTCGTCCTCGATGATCTCCTTGGTCGACAGGATCGGCCCGCACGGGATGTTGTGGGCGTTGAGCCTTTCCAGCACCTCCCACTTGGGGAGCGTCGAGGACCACTCCTCGATCAGCTGGAACATCTTGCCGAGCTTGGGCAGCCGCGCCTCGGGCGTCGCCCACTCGGGGTCGTCGGCCAGTTCCGGCCGGCCGATCAGCTCGCTGATCGGCTTCCAGCCGACGGGCTGCACGATCACATACACATAGTCGTTCGGGCCACCCGGCGCGCACTTGACCGCCCAGCCGGGCTGGCCGCCCCCGGACGCGTTGCCGGAGCGGGGCACCTCGTCGCCGAAGTCCTCGTTGGGGTACTCGGCGAGCGGGCCGTGCGCGAGGCGCTGCTGGTCGCGCAGCTTGACCCGGCACAGATTGAGCACCGCGTGCTGCATGGCGACGTTGACCCGCTGCCCGCGCCCGGTGCGCTCGCGCTGGAACAGCGCCGCGAGGATCCCCGCCACGGCGTGCACACCCGTGCCGGAGTCCCCGATCTGGGCGCCGGTGGCGAGCGGCGGCCCGTCGTCGAAGCCGGTGGTCGACATCGACCCGCCCATGGCCTGCGCGACGACCTCGTACGCCTTGAAGTCGGTGTACGGACCGTCGCCGAAGCCCTTGATGGAGGCGTAGACGATGCGCGGGTTGATCTCCTTGATGCGGTCCCAGGTGAACCCCATCCGGTCGACCGCGCCGGGACCGAAGTTCTCGACCATGACGTCCGAGCGCCGGATCAGCTCGGTGAGGAGTTCCTTGCCGCGTTCGGTCTTGGTGTTCAGGGTGATGCTGCGCTTGTTGCAGTTGAGCATCGTGAAGTAGAGGGAGTCGACGTCCGGCAGATCGCGCAGCTGCTTGCGCGTGATGTCACCGGTCGGCGCCTCCAGCTTGACGACATCGGCGCCGAGCCAGGCGAGCAGCTGGGTCGCCGAGGGCCCGGACTGCACGTGGGTCATGTCCAGGACGCGGATGCCGTCGAGTGCCTTGCTGGTCACCGGCGTTCACCTCACTTGTACATGGTCTGGTTCATGGTTCCGGGGGCGTACGCGTCGGGATCGACCCAGACGTTGATCAGCGAGGGCTTCCCGGACTCGCGGGCGCGGCGCAGCGCGGGCCCGATGTCGGCCGGATCGCGTACCTCCTCGCCGTGACCGCCCAGCATCCGCGCGAACTTGTCGTACGCGACATCGCCGAGGGTGTTGCCGACCCGCTCGCGTGCCACGCCGTACTTCTGGGCCTGGCCGTAACGGATCTGGTTCATCGAGGAGTTGTTGCCGACGATGCCGACGAACGGCAGGTCGTAGCGGACCAGGGTCTCGAAGTCCCAGCCGGTCAGCGAGAACGCGCCGTCCCCGAACAGGGCGACGACCTCCTTGTCGGGGCGGGCCTGCTTGGCGGCCAGCACGAAGGGCACGCCGACGCCGAGCGTGCCCAGCGGGCCCGGGTCCATCCAGTGGCCGGGCGACTTGGGCTGGACGACCTGCCCGGAGAAGGTGACGATGTCGCCGCCGTCGCCGATGTAGACCGAGTCCTCGGTGAGGAAGTCGTTGATCTCGCTGACCAGCCGGTACGGGTGGATCGGGGAGGCGTTCGACCTGAGGCTCGGCAGCCGCTTTTCGAGGGCCGTCTGCTCGGCCGCGCGCAGCTCGTCGAGCCATTCCTTGCGCCGCGACGCACCGCCGTTGACCCGTCCGCCGGCCGCCTCGGCGACGGACTTCAGCACCAGGCCGGCGTCGCCGACGATGCCGAGGTCGATGTCCCGGTTCTTGCCGACGGTGCGGTAGTCGAGGTCGATCTGCACCACGGTCGCGTCCGGCGAGAGCCGCTTGCCGTAGCCCATGCGGAAGTCGAAGGGCGTGCCCACGATGACGATGACGTCGGCGTGGGAGAAGGCGTACCGGCGCGACAGCTGGAAGTGGTGCGGGTCGCCGGGCGGCAGGGTGCCGCGGCCCGCGCCGTTCATGTATGCCGGGATGTTGAGGGTGCGCACCAGCTCGATGGCGGCCGTGGTGCCCCGGGTCGTCCACACCTGGCTGCCGAGCAGGATGGCGGGCTTCTCGGCGTGCACCAGCAGGTCGGCGAGTTTTTCGATCGCCTCGGGGTCGCCGGCCGAACGCGGCGAGGCACGGTAGTGGCCGGGCCTCGGTACCCGTGCCGTGCCGGCCGGGACCCTGGCGTCGAGGACGTCGCGCGGTATCTCCAGGAAGGAGGGGCCGGGCGCGCCGTGGTAGCACTCGCGGAACGCCATCGAGACCATGTCCGCCGCGCGCGCCGTGTCCGGCACGGTCGCCGCGAACTTGGTGATGGGCGTCATCATGTCGACGTGCGGCAGGTCCTGCAGGGACCCCATCTTGTGCTGGGTGAGGGCCCCTTGGCCGCCGATCAGCAGCATCGGGGACTCCGCGCGGAAGGCGTTGGCGACACCGGTGACGGCGTCGGTCGTCCCCGGTCCCGCGGTGACGACCGCGCAGCCCGGCCTGCCGGTGATGCGCGCGTAGCCGTCGGCGGCATGGGCGGCGACCTGCTCGTGGCGTACGTCGACGACCTCGATGCCCTCGTCGACGCAGCCGTCGTAGATGTCGATGATGTGGCCGCCGCACAGGGTGTAGATGCGGTCGACCCCCTCGGCCTTCAGCGCCTTGGCAACGAGATGACCACCGGAAATCACGTCCTGGGTGTCGTCGGGCATGGCGAAGTCCTGTCCCTTCGTAGGGGGTGGGAACGCTCTCGCGGTACATTGCATACAGTCGACGAATACTGTATGAAGCTTGTTATCCCGCATCCGGTGGGTGGTGTCCAGGGGGCGTGCGGCACTTTCAGACAGGAGCCGGTGATGGACCTGTACGAACACCAGGCAAGGGAACTCTTCGAGGAACACGGCATCGTGGTGCCGAGGGCCGAGATCACCGATTCGCCCAAGGAGGCCCGCGAGATCGCCCGCAGGCTCGGCGGCAGGGTCGTGGTGAAGGCGCAGGTGAAGACCGGCGGCCGGGGCAAGGCGGGCGGTGTCAGGCTCGCCGCCGACCCGGCCGCCGCCGAACTGACCGCACGTCAGATCCTCGGCATGGACATCAAGGGCCACCGTGTCGGCACCGTGATGCTGGCCCAACCCGTCGACATCGAGACCGAGTTCTACGTCTCCTATGTGCTCGACCGCGCGGCCGGCGGCTTCCTCGCCATCGCCTCGGCCGAGGGCGGCATGGAGATCGAGGAAGTCGCCGCGAGCCGGCCCGAGGCCGTCGCCCGCGTCCCCGTCGACCCGGCCGAGGGCGTCACCTCGGCGAAGGCCGCCGGGATCGCCGCGGCGGCCGGGCTGCCGCCGCGGACCGTGGACGTCCTCGTCCGGCTGTGGGACGTGCTGGTCCGCGAGGACGCCCTGCTCGTCGAGGTCAATCCGCTCGTACGCACCAGGCAGGGCCAGATCCTCGCCCTCGACGGCAAGGTCACCCTTGACGACAACGCCCGCTTCCGGCAGGCCCGTTGGGGCGCCGAGGAGGCCGAGTACCACGACCCGCTGGAGGCCGTGGCCGCCGCCCGCGGCCTCAACTACGTGAAACTCGACGGCGAGGTCGGCATCATCGGCAACGGCGCCGGCCTCGTCATGTCCACCCTCGACGTGGTCGCGGGCCGCGGCGCCCGCCCCGCGAACTTCCTCGACATCGGCGGCGGGGCCTCCGCACAGGTCATGGCGGACGGCCTGGCGGTCATCCTGTCCGACACGGCCGTCAGATCCGTCCTCGTCAACGTCTTCGGCGGGATCACCGCCTGCGACGCGGTCGCCGACGGCATCGTCCAGGCCCTCGACACCGTACGGCTGACCAAACCGCTGGTCGTCCGCCTCGACGGCAACGCCGCCGCCCGCGGCCGGGCGATCCTCGACGAGCGGGCACACCCGCTGGTCCAGCAGGCCACCACCATGGACGGCGCCGCCGCCCAAGCCGCCCGGCTCGCCGCCGCTGCCTGAGGAGACAGGAACGCCATGGCCATCCACCTCACCAAGGAGAGCAAGATCCTCGTCCAGGGCATGACCGGCGGCGAGGGCACGAAACACACCCGCCGCATGCTCGCGGCGGGCACCGACGTCGTCGGCGGCGTCAACCCGCGCAAGGCGGGGCAGAGCGTCGACTTCGCCGACCGGGCCGTCCCCGTCTTCGGCACGGTCCGCGAGGGCATCGAGGCGACCGGCGCCGACGTCACCGTCGTCTTCGTGCCGCCCGCCTTCGCCCGGGCCGCCGTGCTGGAGGCCATCGACGCCGGCATCGGACTCGCCGTCGTCATCACCGAAGGCATCCCCGTCCACGACACCGTCGCCTTCACCGCCCACGCCCGGGCGAAGGGCACCCGGATCATCGGCCCCAACTGCCCCGGCCTCATCACCCCCGGCCAGTCCAATGCCGGGATCATCCCCGCCGACATCACCAAACCCGGCCGCATCGGACTGGTCTCCAAATCCGGCACGCTCACCTACCAGCTCATGTACGAGCTGCGCGACATCGGCTTCTCCACCTGCGTCGGCATCGGCGGCGACCCCGTCGTCGGCACCAGCCACATCGACTGCCTCGCCGCCTTCCAGAACGACCCCGACACCGAGCTGATCGTCCTCATCGGCGAGATCGGCGGCGACGCCGAGGAACGCGCCGCCGCGTACATCGGCGCACACGTCACCAAACCCGTCGTCGGCTACGTCGCCGGGCTCACCGCCCCCGAGGGCCGCACCATGGGCCACGCGGGCGCCATCGTCTCCGGCTCCTCGGGCACCGCCCGCGCCAAGCAGGAGGCCCTTCGGGCGGCCGGCGTCCGGGTCGGCGGCACGCCTACCGAGACGGCCCGGCTGGTACTGGAGACACTGGACGTGAGCGGCGACGCCGCGCGCGGCTGAGCCGGGCGAAGCGTCCCGCCCCGACCGACGCACCCGGCACGACCCCGCGCCCCCTGCGCGCCCCGCCCCGTGTCGCCCGCGCCCGCGTCGCCGAGCGCGGCACCCCGGGCCCGGGACGCGGCGGACGGGCGCGGGGCGGCCCCCTGCCCCATCCGCCCGATCGTGCACCGAGAGCGGAGCCGACCCCATGGCCACCAGCACCACCACGAACCACCCCACCCTCACCCTCAAATCCGGCACGTCCTGGCACGACGCCTGGCGGCGCTGCCTCGCCATCGCCCCCGAGGCATTCCGGGACGACGGCGTGCGCAACCTCTGGGGCGCCGCCTGGCGGCCGGAGGGCCACGCACTGCCCGCCACCACCCCGGTCGACGGCAGCCCCATCGCGGGCGCCCCACGCCTGGACGCGACCGCCGCCCGGCAGGCCGTACGCGCCTCGCTCGACCAGCACCGCGCCTGGCGGCACGTCCCCCTCGACGAGCGCCGGGCCCGTATCGCCGCCACCCTGGACGCGCTCACCGAACACCGCGAACTGCTCGCCCTGCTGCTCGTCTGGGAGATCGGCAAGCCCTGGCGGCTCGCCCAGGCCGACGTCGACCGGGCCATCGACGGCGTGCGCTGGTACGTCGACGGCATCGAGCCGATGCTCGCCGGCCGGGCCCCGCTGGACGGACCCGTGTCCAACATCGCCAGCTGGAACTACCCGATGAGCGTCCTCGTGCACGCCCTGCTGGTCCAGGCACTCGCCGGCAACGCGGTCATCGCCAAGACCCCGACCGACGGCGGCGTCGCCTGCCTCACCCTGGCCGCCGCGCTCGCCGCCCGCGAGGGCATCCCCGTCACCCTGGTCAGCGGCAGCGGTGGCGAACTGTCCGAGGCCCTGGTGCGGGCCCCCGAGATCGGCTGTGTCTCCTTCGTCGGCGGTCGCGACACCGGCGCCGCCGTCGCCACGGCCGTCGCCGACCTCGGGAAACGGCACGTACTCGAACAAGAGGGCCTGAACACGTGGGGCATCTGGAACTACTCCGACTGGGACGCGCTCACCGCCGTCGTCCCCAAGCTCTTCGACTACGGCAAGCAGCGCTGCACCGCCTACCCCCGCTTCGTCGTGCAGCGCGCCCTGTTCGACGAGTTCCTGGCCGCCTACCTCCCCGCGGTCCGCACCGTCAGGGTCGGCCACCCACTGGCGGTCGAGCACCCCGACGACGCCTGCCCCGAGCTGGACTTCGGCCCGCTGATCAACGCGGCCAAGGCCAAGGAACTGCAGGACCAGGTCACCGAGGCCATCGACCGCGGCGCCGTACCCCTGCACCGCGGCAGGGCCGCCGACGCCCGCTTCCTGCCCGGCCAGGACACCTCCGCCTACGTCCAGCCGGTCACCCTCCTGGGCCCGCCGCCCTCCTCCCCGCTGCACCACGCGGAGCCCTTCGGGCCGGTCGACACCATCGTCCTGGTCGACACGGAGGCGGAGCTGCTGGCGGCCATGAACGCGTCGAACGGCGCGCTGGTGGCCACGCTCGCCACCGACGACCGGGCCACCTACGAACGGCTGGCCCCGCAGATCCGCGCCTTCAAGACCGGGCACGGCAAGCCGCGCTCCCGTGGCGACCGCGACGAGCTGTTCGGCGGCTTCGGCGCGTCCTGGCGGGGCGCCTTCGTCGGCGGGGAACTCCTGGTCCACGCGGTCACCCGGGGCCCAGCGGGCGAACGCCTGCCGGGAAACTTCCCGGACTACCAACTCATGCCATAGCCCCTGCGCCCGTGCGACCCCGGGGCCTCCGTACCCCGGGGGCCGGCCTCGAACCTCGCGCTGGCCCCGGGCCTCGGGCGGGCCCCGGCCCCGGGCCCCGCGCCGTGCGACTCCGGAGCTGCCCTCGCCCCCGTACCCCGTACCCCGCACTCCGGGCCCCGGGGCCCAGCGGGGCCCCCACCAAGCGAACCCATGCGAACCCATGCGAACCGTGGCGTGCCCACCCGAACACGGTCTGTGACGAGGTCGGGCGGTGCGCCTCCGACCGCGCCGCCGGCCCCTCCCAGGTCACGGAAACGCAGGTGAATGCCACTGCGAAACCTTGGTATTGTTGTGCCTGTCGCCACGGGGCACACCCCCGGCAAGGCGGCAGACACCTAGTCCGGGTGGCGGAATGGCAGACGCGCTAGCTTGAGGTGCTAGTGCCCTTTATCGGGCGTGGGGGTTCAAGTCCCCCCTCGGACACCATCAGAGACCCCAGCCAAGCTGGGGTTTTTCATGTCGCGGCGAGGGCGCGATCAGGCGCTGGACTCGGAGTGCACCGGGACGGGTGGGCGAACAGCAATGAGGGCTTCTGTGCGGGCGATCAGCCAGGGTGTCGAGGCTCGGCGCGAACTCTTTGCGGATGCGGGCGGCTAGATCCACGGGTCTTCGAGCATGGCGCGGGGCGGCACCACGGCCAAGGGCCGGACGGTAGGGTCGTGGCGTGGAAACCGAGGCTCCTCCCAGCGTCCTGACTAGCGCACTCACCCTTCCTGAGACGCTACAGACAGCTGTGCAGCACGGTGAGGTCTTTACCCGCCGCTGGGTCGTCGAGACGATCCTTGACCTGGTCGGTTATAAGGACGAGCTCGATCTCGCTGGCCTGCGGATAATCGAACCGGCCTGCGGCCGGGGAGCCTTCCTCTCGCCCATCGTGGCGAGGCTTAGTGCCTCGTGCCGCAGCCATGGCCGTCCCCTCCTTGACGCGATCGACGCGCTTGAGGCTCTTGATCTAGTGGAGCTGAACGTCGAACGCAGCCGGGCAAAGATCAGAGCGCAGCTCCTCGACGAAGGCTGGAGCGCTCCTGAGGTGGACAAGGTCGTCTCGTCGTGGATCAACCGTGGGGACTTCCTTCTCCAGGGCGCGCAGGCTCACACCGCCGATTTCGTCGTGGGCAATCCTCCCTACATTCGCTTGGAGGACGTGCCTGACGACCGCATGAAGGCGTATCGCAAGGCATGCACCACCATGAACGGCCGGGCCGACATCTACATCGGCTTCTACGAGACCGGCTTGCTCAGGCTTAAGAAGGGCGGAAAGCTCGGCTTCATCTGTGCAGACCGCTGGATGAGGAACCAGTACGGTCGTGGACTCCGAAAGCTTGTGACCCGCAGTTACAGCATGGACCTGGTACTCACCATGCATGACGTGGACGCTTTCGAGGAGCAGGTCGCGGCGTACCCTGCTGTCACCACGATCAGCCGCAGGGAGCAAGGCACAGCGATCGTTGCCGAGGCGAGAGCCGGCTTCAGTGATGAGGCGGCCCGGGAGTTCGTGATGTGGGCGGCGGAGCAGAATGAATGCCCCATCAAAGAGTCGACTTATCACGGCGCTCGTCTGCCTCATTGGTTTCCCGGCGAGGACTCCTGGCCTTCGGCTTCACCGGCTCGTCTCGTCATGCTTGAGGCGTTGAGCGACCGCTTCCGTCTCCTGGAGGATGAGACCACCGGCACCCGTGTGGGGATCGGCGTCGCTACGGGCGCCGACAAAGTCTTCATCACCCGTGACGCAGACACGGCCGAGCCCGAGCGCATGCTGCCCCTGGCCATGGTCAAGGACACGGTCAGCGGAAGGATCAACTGGGGTGGCAGCTATCTGGTCAACCCCTGGGACTCACAGGGCCAACTCGTCGGCCTGGACGCCTACCCCAAACTGGCCGCTTACTTCGAACGGCATCGTGAGACACTGAGTAAGCGTTACATCGCGGTCAAGGAGCCTGCCCGCTGGTACAAGACCATCGACAAGGTCGATCCCAAACTGGTCCGCCGCCCCAAGCTTCTGTTCCCGGACATGAAGCTGACGAGCCATCCAGTGCTGGACGAAGGCGGTCTGTACCCTCACCACAACCTGTACTACATCGTGTCGAACGTATGGGACATGCGTGTTCTCGGCGGCCTGCTGCTTTCAAAGGTCGCCGAGGCGTTCGTGGACGCGTACGCGGTCAAGATGCGTGGTGGAACGCTCCGCTTCCAGGCCCAGTACCTCCGTAAGATTCGAGTGCCGGACCCTGCTGAAATGCGCGAAGAGGATTGCAAAGCCCTGGCGAAGGCCTTCGATGAGCGGGACGTGGAAGCCGCGACCGAGGCCGCACTGCGCGCGTACGGACTCGATCAGCTTCCTGACTAGAGGGGGATGCGTTATGACCGTGAGCCGCGAAGACTTCGAAGCGGCCGTTGCCGCGTACTGGGACGCCAAGCATGCCCAGCAACAGTTGTCGGCTATCAAAGACGCTGTGGGAGCGGGGACGGCCGGATCGGTGCGAGGGGGCAAGCACTTCGACCACATCACTGCGCTGCTCGCAAAATTCTTTCTGGACGCCGGCTACGCACCGGAAGACATCCGGGTAAACTCCAAGCAAGGCTTGGAACTTCCCGGTTACTACCGGCCTCAGAAACAATGGGATCTGGTAGTGACACGTGGCAACACTCTGGTTGCCGCCTTCGAACTCAAAGCCCTGGGTGGGCCTTCGTTCGGAAACAACTACAACAACCGGGTCGAAGAGGCGTTGGGCAGCGCTGTGGACCTGCGTCGCGCTGCCATGGCCGATGCTTTCCCTGGAGAGAAGCCATGGCTTGGCTATTTCTTCGTAATGGAAGACCATCCCAAGTCCCGTAGTTCTGTGTCAGTACGGAAGGGCCCTTTCCCGGTCGAGCGGATCTGGTTGGGTAAATCCTATCAAGACAGATTCGCTCTTTTCTGTGAGCGCCTGATGGATGAGGGACTGTATGATTCCGTTTGCTACGTCACGTCTTCCAAAGAAAATCCCAAGCCAGTAGAACCGGTAGCCAGTCTGGATTGGCGTCATTTCGCGGCATCGATCAATGCGCGCATCAAGTACCTTGAGGACCTGGGGCTGCCTGGACCCAATCAAGACACTTTGCCTCTGTGACTCGCCTGTGGCGCCGCGAGAGTGGCGCCGCAGGACGCCCTCGCGACTGTTGGGCTCGGTGATCTGCTGACGCGGCAAAGTGGATAGACGCTTGTTTCCTAGTCTTCGGCCGTGGCGCGTAGCGCCTCAAGGAGCGTATCCAGCCTTTGGTTGCTTCCTTCAGAGAGTTCCGTCGCCAGCGTGATTAGCTTCTCCAATTCCGTTGCGGAAGATGTGCTGCGCACATGCCCCACTATGTCGATCCAGTAGTGGACAGTGCTTGGATCGCCCGTCACGTAAAACTCTTGTGGTACACCAGCCTTGTCCAGCAGTTCATACGCCCCGCTCTTCTTTGGGAAGAGGGCCAACAATGTGGCAGACAAGGCCAATTCGACTACTTCCAGCCAAGCTGGGGGACGTGGTCTCAAGGCTGCTGTCACGCCGGACTCGGTCTGCGGACTGCTCTGTCGGGGAAGCAGGGGCGGCGAACTGTCGGTGCTATGAGGTTCCTGGGCCTCGGGAAGGCTGCGTCCAAGAGTCGGCTCCGACGGTTGGTCACCACTGCCTCCCACAATTGCATGCTGTTGAGCAGCTGTGATCCACAACTCGTTGAAGCGGTGCACCTCTTGCCCAGGGTCCAGACCGGCCTTGTCTGCGAGGAGATCGGCCAACGCACGAACGACCTCCAGGCTGGGCAGCTCCGTGCCGGCGAAGGCGGCATGGACGGTGCTTTTGGAGCGGATGATTTTTTTCGCCATGTCTGGGCAACTTGGCCACCCTGCCTGCAAGTGCAGCCCGTGTAGTGCTTCGTTGAGCTCCTTGAGAGCACCCGGGGGGAGCCCCGGCTTCTTCAAGGGATTGACCACCACGTACCCCCGACCGTCCAGAACCGTCCAGAACCGTCCAGCAATGCTCGCACGTCGTCCACATGCGTGCTCGGCCATCCAAAGACATCGCAAGGCAGCCGCCAACGTCCTGACCTGCTCAAGAGGGGTGACGCTAGGTGCAGGACGCCCAGCCGGGGCGCATGATCGGAAGGCCATTCAAAGCCATGTCGAAGAAGTCGACCGCTGAGCGGATGATCCGCACCGCGCTGTTCGCATGTGTCCGTGGGGCGGCCTACACCGCTGGTGCTGCCGCGGTGACGGCGGCGTACTGGTGGCTACAGAACCTGTAGCTGACGGCCGCCTGCCCGAACCGCGTTGTCGGGGCCAGTGGTGACTGGCGGGCGAAGACACAGGTCGCTAGGGGCGGGTGGGTGTGCAGGTGGTCAGGTTTACTGTTGGCAGGTAGTGCGTGCTGTGCGGGTTGGTGTCCGCCGGGAGCAGGAGTGTGCGGTCCGGTGGGGTGAGGACTTCGGTCAGTTCGTGGATCGGGTAGCCGAAGAGGTCGATGTCGCCGAAGGCGACCGGGACGTCGGCGGGCTGGTCCGGGACCCGGTCGGTGCGCTCGACGATCAGGTGTCCCATGGTCTGCTCGGCACACGCCGTGCAGGCATAGGCGGTGACCAGGACGTCCCGGTGGACGAAGAAGAAGGCCCAGCGCGCCTCGCGCGGCCACCCGTCGGCGCGGATGTCCGCCAGGGTCGACGCCGTCCACCGCGCCGCACGCTCGGTCATGCCGAATCGCAGGACGCCCGCGTTCGCCGGGAGGACGAGCCCGGTGCCGGGCAGCAAGCGGAAGGTCACTCGCCCAGTGTGCCGGGACGCGTCGGCCGGGTCACTTCGTTTGCGTTCCCTTCGGCCCGGCATGGGTCCGAACCTCCGAACAGTTCCTGGCCGGACCGGGCTTGGCGCACGGCGGAGCCGGTTCAGGTCCGGGCGGTGGAGGAGGCGCTCGTCCGCGACGAGGTCGCGTTCCCCGGGCGGTGGTTCACCGTCCGGGGTATGCCTCAGCCGCGGGTTTGACCGAGAGGGCGTGACGGAAGACGTCGCGCGGGTCCCAGCGCCGTTTGGCCTCGCGCAGGCGGGCGTGGTTGTCCTTGTAGTACAGGGTCTCCCACGGCGTGCCCGAGGTGTTCCAGTGCGGGTCGGCGAGGTCGGTGTCGGGGTAGTTGATGAAGGCCCCGTCGGCGGTCGGGCCCGGGACGGGGACTCCGCCGGTGTCGGCGAAGAGGTCGCGATAGCACGCGCGTATCCAGGCCAGATACTCGGGCGCCTGCTCCGGTTCGGCCCAGGACGCTAGACAGGAGAGCTTCAGCACGGAGTCGCGGTGCGGCATGGCCGTGGCGTCGGACGGGACGGCGTTGACGGCTCCGCCGTAGGTGTTGACGACGACGCTGCCGGCGAGCACCCCGGTGTCCTCGCGGGTCAGATGGCGGTGGACCACGGCGATCTGGCGGTCCGTGAGCCGCCGGCGCAGAAACGCCGACTTGATCTTGATGTGCCAGTCCCCGACGGCCTCACCGGAGCCGCGCAACGCGGCGTCCAGCCAGGGCAGGCGCCGGGTGGTCACACGGGCGGGGCGGGCGGTGCCCGCACTCACCGCGTGGAGGAACGCGTCGAGCATGCGGCGGTCCCGGCCGGGCTCGGCCGCGACCTGGCCGAGCAGCAGGTGGGCGCCGGCCGCACGGCGCGTCAGGGCGAACTCGGCGTACAGCGCCGCGTTCGGGTCGGTGGCGGCGGCATGGCGTTCCGCCCACCGCCCGTGGTTGCGCACCATGCGGGAGAAGCGCTCCTCGTCCATGCCCTCCCAACTCCACTCGGCGGTGAAGGTGAGGGCGGTGGCCGGCGCAGTGGGCGGCGAGCGGAACCAGAAGCGGGTGACGACGCCGAAGCCGCCCCCGCCGCCGCCCGTGTGCGCCCACCACAGGTCGCGGTGCGGGTCGTCACGCTCCCGTGTGGCGACGACGGCGCGCACGGTGCCCTCGCTGTCCACGACCACCACCTCGACGGCGTAGAGATAGTCGCTGACCAGACCGAACAGCCTGCACAGCGGCCCGTATCCGCCGCCGGGCACATGGCCGCCGACGCCGACCTCGGCGTGGTATCCGGCCGGCACGGTGACCCCCCAGCCGAGGTAGAGCTTCTGGTACACCTCGCCCAGCGTGGCCCCCGCTTCGACGGCATACGCCTGGCGCCGCTCGTCGAACGTCACCTCCCGCATGGGTGACATGTCGATGACGGTGGTGATGTCGGGGTGGTCGACGAAGTCCTCGAAGCAGTGCCCGCCGCTGCGGACCGCGAGCCGCGCCCCGGAGGCCACCGCCTCGCGCACGGCCCGCACGACGTCCTCCGTCGAGCCGACGAGACAGACGCGCTCCGGCCTCCCCCGGAAACGGTTGCTCGCTCCCCGCGCCACCAGATACGCGTAGCGGGGGTCGTCGGGTGTCACGCGAAGGGGCCCGCCAGGCAGCCACGCGGGGGCGGTGCTGCCGCCCTCCGGGACCACCGAGGGCGCCGGTGCCGCCGCCGTGCCGCCGTCCTTGGGGACCGCCGCCGAGGCCACCGAGGGGGCCAGCGCCGCCGCCGCGCCCGCGGCCGCCGCCGCGCGGACGATGGCACGCCTGCCGGGCCCCTCCGCCGAACCGTTCGAACTCATGCCGCCTCCCTGTGAGTTGGAATGCCATGTGGTCGACGCTAGGCCGGAGCGGCCGGTACGGCAGGAGGGCTGAGCGGCGGGTCCTGGGTGTACCCGGTGACACCACGGCCCACCCGGTGACCCCACCGCCTGGGCCGGCCCCGCATGCGCAGGTGCCGCGGGAGTGTCCAATTCCGCTTCGGTACAGGGCACTTGACGCCTCGACGGTGCGCTCCTACGTTCCCCGCAGGCTCAATACGTATTGGGGAACCGCGTGGCTGAAGAACGCAAGCGGCGTCGGCCGACGCAGATCGACATCGCGCGGCAGGCCGGAGTGTCCCAGGCGACCGTCTCACAGGTGATCAACGGGGTCTCGGGTGACTATCAGATCGCCCCGGCCACCCGGCAGCGGGTGCTGGACGCGGTCCGTGAGCTGGGGTACGTCGCCAACCCGGTGGCCCGCAGCCTGAAGAGCGGCCGGAACCAGATGCTCGGCCTCTACACCTTCGAGGCCGTCTTCCCGACCGACCACCGGGACTTCTACCACCCCTTCCTGCAAGGCGTCGAGGCGGAGGCCGCCGAGCGCGGCTACGACCTGGTGCTGTTCACCTCCGCGGGGGCGGCCCGCGAGCGCGGGCTGTTCGCCGGCGGGGCCAACCGGCTCAAGGTCGCGGACGGCTGCGTGCTGCTCGGCCGGCATCTGCGGCGGGCCGAGCTGGCCCGGCTGGCCGAGGAGGACTTCCCGTTCGTCTTCATCGGACGCCGTGAGGTCGAGGGCGCCCGGATCAGCTATGTGGCCGCGGACTACGCGACCGCGACCAGCCGGATCGTCGCCGAACTGGCGAAGCTCGGGCACCGCCGCATCCGCTATCTGAAGGTGCCGGGCGACGCCGAGCCGACCCGCGACCGGTTGAGCGGCTTCCGGCGGGGCCTCAAGGAGGCGGGACTCGAACCCGTCGGCAAGGGGGCGGGGCTCGAATCCGTCGGCGAGGGGGCGGGGCTCGAACCCGTAGGCGTCCACCTCGTCACCGAGCCGGGCGAGCTGCGGCCCGGCCTGGTGCGCACATGGCTGGACGACGGCGTCACCGCCTTCGTCGTGGAGCCGACCGAGGACGACCGGGCGGCGGCCGCCCTGTGCGCGGCGGCCGAGAAGGCCGGCGCCGCGGTGCCGGCCGACTGCTCGGTCGCGGTGCTCGGCGACCCGCCGTCGTACTGCTCGCCGCCGCGCGACTGGATGCGCTTCGCCATCCCCCGGGAGCAGATGGGCCGCGACGCGGTCGATCTGCTCATCGGGTTGCTGAACACGCCCGAAGCCGAGGCGCGCACGCTGCTGGTGCCGTGCGCGTTCATCCGCGGCGCGACGGCCGGACCCGTGCCGGGCGCGGAGCGGCGGTCGTGACCGGCATCGTCGTACGCCGGGTCCTCATCGGTCTGTTCGTCATCTGGGGCGCGGTCACCCTGATGTTCGTCATCGTCCGTCTGGCCCCGGGCGACCCGGCCACGCTGCTGCTCGGCCCCGACGCCTCGGCGGCCGACATCCGGCAGGTCCGCTCCCGGATGGGTCTCGACGACCCCGTTCTCACGCAGTACGCGACCTACCTCTGGCACGCCCTGTCGCTCGACTTCGGCACCTCCTACCGGCTCGACGAACCGGCCGTGGACGCGGTGCTCGGCTCGCTGCCCAACACCCTCGAACTGACCTGCGCCGCCAGTGTCATCGCCGTCGTCATCGGCCTGCCGCTCGGGGTGCTGGCGGCCCGCCGCCCCGGCGGCCCCGTGGACCGGCTCGTCTCCGGCTTCACCCTGCTGCTGCAGTCGCTGCCCACGTTCTGGGTCGGGATCATGCTCGTCCTCCTCTTCGCGGTGACGCTGGGGCTGCTGCCCACCTCGGGCGCCGGCTCGCCCCGGTACCTGGTGCTGCCCGCGGTCACGCTGGCGCTGCCGTTCACCGCGATGGTGGGGCGGCTGACCCGGACCGGGGTGGTGGAGGCGATGTCCGAGCCGTACATCCGGACCGCGCGCTCCAAGGGGCTCACCGAGGGCCAGGTGCTGTTCGGGCACGCCCTGAAGAACTCCCTCATTCCGGTGATCACGGTGGTGGGGCTGCAGATGGGGACGCTGCTGGGCGGCGCCGTGATCGTGGAGAACGTCTTCGCCTGGCCCGGCCTCGGCACGATGGTCGTCGAGTCGGTGGCCGGCCGTGACTACGCCGTGGTGCAGGCCGCGGCGCTGTTCATCGCCGCGATCGTGGTCGCCCTCAACCTCGCCGCCGACCTGCTGTACTCACGGCTCGACCCGCGCATCCGGATCGAGGTGCGGCGATGACGGCGCTCACCCAGGTCACCCGCCCGCTCAGGTCCGCCGTCCGCGGCGCCTCGCCGATGGCGCGGATCCCGGCGCTCCTGGTCGGCGGCTTCGTCCTGCTGGCGGTCTTCGGGCCGCTGCTCGTGCCCTACGACCCCACCGCCACCCACGTCGGCGACCGGCTGCTCGCTCCGGGCGCCACGACCCACGCCGGGCACACCGCCTGGCTGGGCACCGACGCGCTGGGCCGCGACATGCTCGCCCAACTGGTGCACGGCGCCCGCACCTCCCTGGTCGTCGGCACGGCGACGGCGGTCGTGGCCGGGGTGTTCGGGGTGCTGTGCGGGCTCGTGGCCGGGTACGCGCGCGGACTCGTCGACGCGGTCGTGATGCGGCTGATCGACATCCAGCTGGCCTTCCCCGGCATCCTGCTCGCCATCGTCATCTCCGGCGTCATGGGACGCAGCTTCACGACCGTGGTGGTGGCCCTTGCCGTCACCCGGTGGATCGCCTTCGCCCGGGTCGTACGCGGCTCCACCCTCTCGCTGCGGGAACGTGAGTGGGTCGCGGCGGCGCGCGTGCTGGGGCTGCCGCGGCGGGCGGTGCTGCTGCGGCACGTGCTGCCGTTCGTGGCCGGACCCGTGATGGCCCTCGCCACCCTTGAGTTCGGGCTGATCGTCCTGTCCGAGGCCGGGCTGAGTTTCCTCGGCATCGGCCTGCCGAACAGCGCCGTGTCCTGGGGGCAGACCATCGCGCTCGGAAAGGAGTACCTCGCCACCGCCTGGTGGATCTCCGCGTTCCCCGGGCTCGCCCTGGCCCTCCTGGTCATCGGCGTGGGTTTGCTCGGTGACCAGCTCACCCATCGTTTCGGCAGCGCTCGCCGCACCGGCTGAGCCGCTGGAGAAGGAGCAGGCATGAGACTGCCATCACGCGGTACCGCGACGGTGATCGCCCTGTTCACACTGGCCGCGTGCGGCGGCACATCCGGCGGGGGCGCGGGCGGGGCGGGCGAGCTGACCGTCGCCCCCAACTGGCCGCTGGTCAACCTCGATCCGCACAGCCCGCGGGCCGACGGGGCCACCGCCTCCGCCGGCCGGCAGATCTTCAGCCGGCTGGTGACACTCTCCGACGGGCGCTACGAGCCGGACCTCGCGACGCGGTGGCAGACCTCGCCGGACGGCCGGACCTGGACGTTCGACCTGCGCAAGAACGTGAAGTTCTCCGACGGCTCCGCACTGACCTCCGCCGATGTCGTCGACTCGGTCAAGCGGATCGCGCGCCTCAACGGGCCGCAGGCCGCCTCCTGGGCGGACGTGACCCCGAAGGCACCCTCCCCGGGCCGGGTGGTGCTGGAGTCGAAGAAACCGGACGTGAGCATCCTCGGCAAGCTCACCGCCCTCTTCGTCACCCCCGCGGGCCAGGCGGAAAGGGAAGGCTTCTTCACCAAGCCGACCGGCTCCGGGCCGTTCAAGGTGCAGAGCTTCAAGCCGAACGAGCGACTGACCCTCGTACCCAACGAGCACTACTACGGCACCCGACCGAAGCTGCGCAGACTCGTGTTCCGCACCATCACGGAGATCTCGGCGCGGGTCGCGGCGCTGCGCACCGGCGAGGTGCAGGCCGCCTGGGGACTGCCCGACGACCAACTGGACCAGCTGAAGGGCACCGGCGAGATCACCGTCAAGGCCGTGCCGAGCTTCGCCGTCTACACCATGTGGTTCAACTCCGGCCGCCCCGCCTTCAAGGACGCGGCGGTGCGGCGGGCGCTGTGGCAGGCGATCGACTACCACAGCATCATCTCCTCGCTGTACCCGCGCACCGGCCGTCCCGCCGACTCGCCGGTGCCGCAGGGGGTGCCGGGGCACGCCCGGCAGACCCCCGTGGCCTACGACCCCCGGGCCGCGAAGGCGGCGCTGGACCGGGCCGGCTTCGACTACTCCAAGACCTATGAACTGCAGTTCTCCGGAGCCGAGTTCCGGCAGTTCGCGCAGGCCGTCGCCTCCGACCTGGCCAAGATCGGGGTCAAGGCCGAGCCGCGGGACAAGGAGAAGGCCGTCTTCCTCGATGATCTGCTCGGCATGAGGTGGGACATCAATCTGCAGTCCCTCGCCCTGGACACCGGTGACCTCGCCGGCAATCTCGGCCGGCTCTACCCGTGCGCGGCCAAACGGACCGGCTACTGCAACCCGGACCTCGACACGATCCTCGCCAAGGCCGGCGGCACGGCCGCCGCGGACGAACGCAACAAACTGTGGGGCGAGGCCCAGAAGATCATCTGGGACGACGCGGTCGGCATGTACCCGATGTTCGTCAACATCGCCTACGCCTGGCGGGACGACGTGCACGGCCTGAAGACCAGCCCGGCCTTCCAGCCGGACCTGACCGGGGTGACCGTCTCATGACCCCGCTGCTCGACGTCGCGGACCTGGTGGTGCGGCTGCCCGGTCCACGCGGGCAGGTCGACGTACTCGACCACGTAGGCTTCGCCGTCTTTCGCGGCCGTACCACCGGACTGATCGGCGAATCGGGCAGCGGCAAGACGATGACCGCCCTCGCGGTGATCGGCCTGCTGCCCGACGGCGCCACCGCCTTTGGCCGGATCGGCTACGACGGCGAGAACACCCTGGAACTGGACGCCACCCGGCGGCGCCGGCTGCGCGGGCGCGAGATGGCGATGGTCTTCCAGGACCCGCTCGCCGCGCTCAACCCGGTGCTGACCATCGGACGGCAGGTCGGAGAGATCCTGCGCCGCGACGGCCGGTCGCGGGCCGCGGCGCGCAGAGCCGCCGTCGAACTGCTGGAGCGGGTGGAGATCCCACGGGCGGCGTCCCGGGTCGACGACTACCCGCACCAGTTCTCCGGCGGCATGCGGCAACGCGCCATGATCGCCCTCGCGCTCGCGGGACAGCCACGGCTGCTGCTCGCCGACGAGCCGACCACCGCGCTCGATGTCACCGTGCAGTCCCGCATCCTCGACCTGCTGCGCCGGCTGCGCGACGCGGAACACATGGCGATGCTGCTGGTCAGCCATGACCTGCGGGTGATGGCGCACACCGCCGACACCATCGTCGTGATGTACGCGGGGCGGGTGTGCGAGACCGGTCCGGCCGGTGCGGTGCTGCGCCGGCCGGCGCACCCGTACACCAGGGCGCTGATCCGCAACGTGCCGACCGTCCACGTGAAGACGCCGCTCACCGACCCGCTGCCCGGCACGCCCGCAGGACCCTTCACCCGGCCCGCCGGCTGTGCCTTCCGCACCCGCTGCCCCATGGCGCGCGAGCGCTGCCGGGAACAGGTGCCGCGGCCCCGGCCGGTCGCCAAGGAGCGCACGAGCGCCTGCCACTACGCCGAGGAGCTGGTCTGAGTGGAGGAACTGCTCACCGTGCGGGACCTGCACGTCAGTTACGCCTCCCGGCGGCGGGGCGCGCGGCTCGCCGCGGTCAAGGGCGTCGACCTGGACGTCGGCGCCGAGGAGATCGTGGCGCTCGTCGGGGAGTCCGGCTCGGGCAAGACCACGCTCGCCCGTGCCGTCGTGGGGCTGATCCGGGCGGACAGCGGCAGCATCGCCTTCCGCGGGGTACCGGTCGGCAAGCCGAGCCGCTGGCCGCCGGCGCAGCGGCGGGCCGTGCAGATGGTCTTCCAGGACCCCAAGTCGTCGCTCAACCCCCGGATGCCGGTCGAGAAGATCATCGCGGAGGCGTGGCGTGCCCACCCCGAAGCGGCACCCGAGGGCGACCGGCACCGGGCGGTCGGCGGCCTGCTCGACCAGGTCGGCCTCGATGGGACCGTCGCGGGGCGGCGGCCCGGCGAACTGTCCGGCGGACAGTGCCAGCGGGTCAGCATCGCCCGCGCGCTCGCGCTGCGGCCCGCGCTGCTGGTGTGCGACGAGGCGGTGTCCGCGCTGGACGTGTCCGTGCAGGCGCAGATCCTCGGGCTCTTCGCCGAACTGCGCGGCCGGCACGGGCTGTCGCTGCTGTTCATCTCGCACGACCTCGGCGTGGTGCGGCAGATCGCGGACCGGGTCGCGGTGATGTACCTCGGGGAGATCGTCGAGTGCGCCCCGACCGAGGAGATCTTCACCGCGCCCCGGCACGCCTACACCCGCATGCTGCTCGACGCCGCACTCGACTTCATCGTCTGAGGGACACCGACCGCACCGTGCAAGGGACACCTACCGCCATGCATCGACCCGCCCCGGACGACTGGAACACCTGGGACGTCCGCTACCACACCGCCGTGGTGCACCCGCCCTCCGGCATCCGCATCCGCGCCGGCATCCGCACGCCCGACGGCCGCGTGATCGACGACTTCACCTGGCGCCGCGGCCTGGTCCGCCTCGGCCACCACACGGTCGACGGCGCCTACGCCGAGGTCACCGTCCACTGCACCGAGGACTGCTGCGGCGCGGCCCGGCTGCGGCTGCGCTTCGCCAGGACCGCTCCGGGCGTGCTGTCCGGCTCGGCCGAGCTGAGCGGGGACGCCGCAGGGCACGCCATCGTGCTGCGCACGGACGGGTTCACCGGCGGCCGGCGACCGGACCTGTCCGCGCCCGCCGTCTTCGAGACGCCGGGAGAACTCCACTTCGACGTCGCGGAATTGCGGTTCGGCTGCGCACCGGCCGGGGGCGCCCACCCGCTCGACGCGGACCTGGACGAAGCGGGCCGCACGGCGGACGCCGCGGCCCTCGCCACCTCCGGTCTGCTCGGCCGCGCGGGAGAGGGGTACACACGCTCGCTCACCTGGAACACCGTGCTGCGTTCCGACGGCGCCCGCGTCATCACCCCGACCTCCCGCGACTTCGTCAGCCGCGAGCGGCGCGGCTTCTACGGCACCTGGGCCCTGCACTGCTGGGACACCTTCTTCTCCGGGCTCACCGCCGCCTGGATCGACCCCGACTACGCCCGCGGGATCTTCGGTCAGATGCTGGAACAGGCCACCCCGCGGGGCCTCGTACCCAACCGTGTCTCCGACGACCGGGGCCGCACCGACGACCGCTCGCAGCCACCCGTCGGCGCGTACACCGTCCTCAAGGCGTACCGGAGCACGGGCCTGTGCGACGCCACCCGCGACCGCCGTCTGCTGACCGAGGCGTACGACGTGCTCCGGGACTGGCACGACTGGTGGCCGCGCGCCCGGCGCGGCCCGCACGGGCTGCTCGCCTGGGGCTCCGACCGGACGGACGATCCCGCGTCGGCCACCGCGGACAGCACCAAGCGCGAGTCGGGCATGGACGACTCCCCGATGTGGGACGAGATCGCCTACGACCCGCGGACCCACACCATGGACCTCGCCGACGTCGGCCTCAACGCCCTGCACGCGGCCGACGCCGAGGCCGTCGCGGACATCGCGGGCCTGCTCGAAGACGCGCGGACCGAACGGCGGCTGCGGGCCGAACACGCCGCCACCGCCGCCCGGATCGAGGAACGCATGTGGGACGAGGCCGCAGGACACCACCGCAATCTGCGCGCCGACGGCGGCTTCGACCGCCACCTGGCACCGTCCATGCTCTATCCGCTGCTGGCCGGCACCCCCTCGGCGCAGCGCGCGCAGCGCCTTGCCGCAACCCTGCTGCACCCCGAACTACTGGGCGGCTCACCGCCGTTGCCGAGCGTGTCACGCAGCGACCCCGGGTACGACCGGCACTACATGCGCGGCCGGGTCTGGGGCCCGGTGGCCTTCCTCGCCGTCGAAGGGCTGCGCCGCTACGGGCTGCGCGAGCGGGCCGCCGCCATCGCGGACGAACTGCTGGGCATGTTCCGCCGGGAGTGGGAGGAGCACGGCCACGTCCACGAGAACTACCCCTCCGCCCCGGGCGAGGACATCCACTTCTTCGAGGCCCGCTCCGACTACCTGCTGACCTGGGGCAACCTCCTGGCGTACCTGGCCATGCAGGAACTCGCCGACCCGCTGCCCGCCGGCTGGCGCTTCGGCCACCCCGGCAGGCCGGCGGCCCTGCGCCGGCTGCGGCTGCGCGAGGGGCCGCTCACCGTCGAGGCCGGCCACCGCCTGCGGGTGACCCTCGACGGAGCCCCGCTGCTGGACGCCCCGCCCCGCACGGTGATCGAGGAGTACGTCCGTGCCCCCGGCGAGGTACGCGCCGTGGTCCACGGACCCGAGGCGGAGGTGGTGTTCGGCGTGCCCGCACCCCCCGGCTCACCGGCGCGCACCCAGGTCGAAGGACACGTCGACACCAGCCGCGTCGCCGCCGACGGGACGGTGCGCCTGACCACAGGGAACGGGACCGCGGTGCGCATCACCGTCTGAGACGCCTCCGAGAAACGTGAGAAACATGAGAACTGCGAGAGACCTGTGAGAAGGAGGAGGGGCACTGACGTGACCGACGGGCACGCGTTGCTGCGCGGTGTCATGGTGCCGCTCGTCACCCCGATGGAGCGGCCCGGCATCCCCAGCGCCGCGCACGCCCAGCCGCTGCTGGAGGAACTGCACCGGGCGGGCGTGCGAAGCCTGATGCTGCTCGGCAGCAACGGCGAAGGACCCCTCGTCCCCACCGACCGCATCGGCGCGTTCGCGGCCGGCGTCGCGGCGCGCTGGCGGGCGCTGCGCCCCGACGGGCCGGTGCTCGTCAACGTCACCGCTCCCGGAACCGCCGAGGCGCTGCAGCGCGCCGAGGCCGTGCGGGCGGCGCGGCCGGACGCGCTGGTGCTGAGCCCGCCGCTGTACTTCGCCCACCGCGACGACGAGATCGTGGCGCACTACGCGGCGCTGAAGGACCTCGGCGTGCCCGTGATCGCGTACAACGCCCCTGCCTACGCCTGCCCGTTCACCCCCCACCTCGTGGACGCCGTGCTCGCTCTGGACCATGTGGCGGGCATCAAGGACAGCTCGGGCGACCCCGCGCTGCTCGACCATCTGCTGGCCCGGGCGGCGCGGCTGCCCGCGACCGGCGTGAGCCAGGGCGCGGAGACGGCGCTCGCACCGGCGCTGCGGCGCGGCGCCGACGGCATCGTGCCGGGCATCGCCAACGCCGCGCCGGGCCCGGTCGTGGCCCTGTACGAGGCCGTACGCGCGGGCGACGCCGCGGCGGCCGACCGATGGCAGGACATCGTGACGAAGCTGCTGGGGGTGCACCGCGTCCGCCGCGGCGTCCCCGTCATCAAAGAACTGCTCGCCGCACGCGGGCTCTGCCCCGCCCATGCCGCGCCGCCCTTCACCGCCTGCACCGCGGCCGAACGCACCGCGCTCGCCGCGTACGTGGATCCGCTGTCCGAACACCTCGTCCCCGCAAGGAGCAGCCCGTGATCCGTGTGCTCACGCGCCTGGCCTGTACGGCCGCGCTCGCCCTGCTGCTCGCTGCGGTCCCCGCGCCCGGCTCCGCACAGGACGCCGGATCCACCACCGGGCACGTCACCGAGACGACCCTGTGGGACTCCACCGACGGGACACATGTGAACTACCACGTCCAAGGGCTCGCCGTGCTGCCCCACGACAGGGTGCTCGTGTTCGCCGAAGGGCGGCTCACGGCCTGCGACGCCGGGCCGCACGACATCGTGATGCGGCGCAGCACCGACGGCGGCCGCACCTTCGAGGCGAGCCGCGTCATCGTGCCGGCCGCCGACGGCGAGTCGTGGAGCAACCCGACGCCCGTCGTGGACACGAAGACCCGCACCGTCTACCTCTTCGTCAGCAGCACCACCCGCGACGAGGGCAACACCACCTGCTCGGCGGACCGTTCGACGATCCACGTCATGCGCAGCGCCGACGCCGGCCGGACCTGGAGCGCGCCGCGTGACCTCACCGGACTCTTCGACGCCAACGCCTACGACTGGACCCTGCACGGCGCCGGGCCGGGGCACGGCACCCAACTCGCCGACGGGCGGCTGCTGGTGCCGGTCGCACACCGCCGCACGATCACCGGCCACACGACGGCCGAGCGGATGTACGGCCTCGCCATGCTCTCCAGTGACGACCACGGCAGGACCTGGCAGGCCACCGCGCCGGTGCCGGTCTCCCCGGACTACCCGGTCAACGAGAGCCGGGTCTACCAGCGCGCCGACGGCACCGTCGTCGTCAACGGCCGTGCCGCCGCCGGCGGCACCCGCTACCGCATCACGGCCACCAGCACGGACCGCGGCAGCACCTGGTCCGAGCCGGTACTCGACGGCGCCACCCGCGAGTTCGTCGCCATCGACGCGGGAGTACTGGGCTACAGCGGCGGCCCCGACGACGGCGGCCCCGACCGGCTCCTGTTCTCCCGCCCCGACGCCTCGGCCCGCGAGAACCTCACCGTCTCCGTGAGCTACGACGAGGGCCGCAGCTTCCGTTACCACAAGGTCGTACACGCCGGCCCGTCCTACTACTCCGACCTGGCCCGGCTCTCGGACGGCACGGTCCTGCTCGTCTACGGCCGGGACGGCACCAGCCCGGCCTTCCCCGAGCGGATCGCCCTCGCCCGCTTCGACCTCGCCTGGCTGACCGGCGGACGCGACCGCGGCGGCCCCGGCACCGGCCTGACCTCGCGCGCGTACGAACTCGCGGGCCGCCCCGGCACGACGACCGCGCCGGGCAGCGCCGCCGAGACCGTCGCCGACGCCAACGCCCAGGGCGGCAGGGTGCTGCGCTACGCGGCGCACCAGTCGGGCGACTACGTCGAGATCCCCTTCCGCACGCCCCGCCCCGGCCGCTTCGAGCTGTCGGTGCGCCTCCAGCGGGCGGCCGACCGCGGTCTCGCCGAGGTCAGCGTGGACGGCAGGACGCTGCCCGCGGGCCGCGTCGATGCGACGCTCTCCTCGCTCCAGGGCTACCAGGTGGTGTCCCTGGGCAGCGAGGAACTGTCCGCGGGACGTCACCGGATCCGCTTCACCCTGGCCGGTCCGGGCCGCGGCGGCGGCACGGTGATCGCCCCGGACCAGCTCACCCTGACCCGGGCCGCCCACCCGGCCGACCCGCCCCGTGTCATCGCCGACGACGACTCGCTGTTCAGCTTCGCGCAGGCCGGGCAGTGGTCGAGGGCCACGGGCACCACCGGCTTCTACGGGCAGAGCTACCGCATCCACCCGGCCGGCGACGGCTCCGCGGTCGCCCGCTGGTGGCCGGACGTACCCGAGGCGGGCCGCTACGAGGTGCAGGTGCGCTACACCGCGGACCCCAACCGCGCCTCCGACGCCCCCTACACGGTGCGTTCCGCCGACGGCCCGCACACCACCCGTGTGGACCAGCGCTCCGGGGGCGGGCAGTGGGTGTCCCTGGGCACCCACCGCTTCGACGCCGGCACCGGCGGCGGTGTCGAGCTGAGCGACGCGGCCGACGGGTACGTGGTGGCGGACGCCGTCCGGCTCATTCCCGCCAGATGAGCGCCCGCAGCCCCGGCGCCGCAGGCGGCACGGGCGGCGCGCCCTCGGGGCCCGCGGCCCGGAACGCGCTGGGCGTCACGCCGTACACGGCCTTGAACCGGCGGGAGAGATGGTAGGCGTCCGCGAAGCCGCACTGCTGCGCCACCGCCCGCAGGCTCAGGTTGCTCAGCCACAGCAGCGGCTCGGCCCGTGCGAGCCTCAGCAACTCGACGGCGGCGACCGGACCGGTGCCGAAGTGCCGGCGGAACAACCGGCACAGGGTGCTCTCGGACACCCCTGCCGCCAACGCCAGTTCCGCGAGCGTCAGCGGCTCGGCGGTGCCGCCCGACCACCGCTCGCGTACATACGCCGCCATGGCCGCCACCGGCGCGGGCACCTGGTCGCGGGGCCCGCCCGGCGCGGGCAGCGGGCCCTTGGTGAAGACGGACAGCAGCAGCCGCAGCACCCCGGCCGCCCTGTGCCGCCAGCCGTCGGGACGCTCGGTGCCGAGCCAGAGCAGGTAACGGCACAGGGCCGCCATGGGGTCCTCGCGCCCGCCGAGGTCGCGCACCAGCGGCCAGCGTTCCTGGCCCGGCTCGGCGGGGAGCGCGAAGTGCACATAGCCGTGGCGGGTGAAGCCGCCGGGATCCCACGCGAAGTGATCGCGCATCCCCGGCCGGACCAGCAGCAGTGTCCCGGGCCGCAGATCCTGGACCGTCTCGCCGCAGGTCCAGCGGGCCCGGCCGCGGATGATCCAGACGAACTCGAAGTTCACGGCCGTACGCGGCCCGAACACGGCGCCGGGCGGGTAGTCCCCGACCGCGGGCCCGAGCCGGTCGACGAGCCGCGGTCGGTCAGCGGACCGCGGGCCGTTCTCAGCGGTCACAGCCGCCCTCGCGGTCGGGCCGCAGATACGGCTCGCGGATGGCCGCGATGCCTTTGTAGGCGTACGGGTCCTGCCCCGCCACCATCACGATGTCGCGGAAGTCCGCCTGACCCATGTGCTCGCCGGGGCCCGGCGGCTGCCAGGGGAGCAGCGACCGCGCGGACATGTAGTGTCCGACCAGTGCCCTGCGGTAGCCGTGGCGGCCGGAGTTGGGCAGCGACTTGTGCAGCAGATAGCCGTTGAACAGCAGCACCGAGCCGGCCGGCATCTCGACGGGCACGGCGTCGGCCTCGGTGTAGGGGAAGCCGTACAGCTCCACCGTGCAGTCGTAGCGCGGGTCGTGATGCTCGCGGTCGGGGTAGAGGACACCCCGGCGATGGGAGCCGGGCAGCACCCACAGGCAGCCGTTCTCGACGGTGGCGTCGTCCAACGCGATCCAGGCGGCGGTGAGCGACCGGTCGCGGGTGGGGATGAAGAACTCGTCCTGGTGCCAGGCCTGACCGGGCTTGCCCTCGGACTTGATGAACAGCATCGACTGCATGGCCTTCACATCCGGCCCGATGACCTCGGTGAGGGCGGCGACCAGCGCCGGATGGCCCAGGGTGTCGCGGACCAGCGCGGACAGCTTGTGCGGATAGTGGACGCACAGGTGGCGGCGGAGCACCGCGTCGTCGTCCCACTCCGGTGCGAGCGCGGGGGCGCGGCCCACCCGTCCGCGCTCACCGCGGCAGATCGCCACCGTCTCCGCGCGCAGCCGGTCCACCTCGGCGGGGGTCAGGGCGCCGTCGAGGACGGCGAAGCCGTCATGGGCGAAGCGCGCGGACAGCGTCCGGTCCGATTCCCCCGCCCTGCCGTTTCCTGTCACCATCGCCTCCCCGGTGCGGACCTGTCGTGTACTCCATGGTCTGCTCAGCGGCGGAGCCGGGCCATGGCCCGTACGGTCGAGGCGATGGCGAATCCGGTCAACCCCGTCCTCCGGCACCTCATGGGCCGCCGCCCGCTGCCCGCCGCCCGCCGTGCCGAGCGCCGGCAGAACGGCCTCGCGGTGACCTGGGGCACCGGGTGGGATGTCACAGAACGCGGGGTGTCGTTGTCGTTCTCTCGTACGGCAGGGCGGCAAGGCGGCAGGGAGAGGGACGGGAGTGCTCATGAAGATCGCGGTTGCCGGTGGGACCGGTGTGGCCGGGCGGCGTGTGGTGGAGGCGCTGCGGGCCCGTGGGCACACGCCGGAGGCGCTGTCGCGCGGGCAGGGCGTCGACCTGCTCACCGGGTCCGGGCTGGACGCGGCGCTGGCCGGGGCCGAGGCGGTCATCGACGTCAGCAATGTGATCACGACCCGCGCGTCGGTGTCGGTGGACTTCTTCGACCGGGCGGGACGCCACCTCGTCGCGGCGGCCGAGCGGGCCGGGGTACGGCACCTGGTGACCCTGTCCATCGTGGGGATCGACCGGGTGCGCAACCCCTACTACACCGGCAAGCTGCGGCAGGAGGAGATCGTCCGCGGCGGGGCGGTGCCGTGGACGATCCTGCGGGCGACGCAGTTCCACGAGTTCCCGGGGCAGCTGCTGAACGGCGTGCCCGGGCCGGTCGCGGTGGTACCGACGGCGCGGGTCCAGCCCATCGCCGTACGCGAGGTGGCCGAAGCCCTCGCCGACCTCGCCCCCGAGCCGCCGCTGGCGATGGCACCCGAGCTGGCCGGGCCGCGGGTCGAGTCGCTGGTCGACATGGCGCGGCGCCTCACCGCCGCGGGCGGCGCCCGCAGGCGCCCGGTCCTGCCGCTGCGCGTACCCGGCGGGATGAGCAGCGGCGGGCTGCTTCCGACCGGCGCCGGCCCCCGCGGCACCCAGACGTTCGCCGACTGGCTCAGCGAGAAGACCTCCGCCACGCCGGCCTGACGGTGCGCGGGGCCCGCACGGGCACGCCGGTCAGCAGCCGACCCGGCGCTCGGGTTGCGCGTCCGGGCGGCCTCGTCAGGATGGATAGCGAGACGGACACGGTCACATGCCGGCGCGCGGGCCCCTCCCGTGCGGACTCCTCCGGGGCCGACACGTCGTGTCACGGGCGGCCTCGGCCGGACGCCGGCGTGGGACGGGGAAGGACGTCCGGCTACTCGTACGACGCACCGAGTGAGAGGCCGTCGGCGGTGGAAAGCTTTTCCTTCCTGCTCATCGCGGTCATTGTCACCGCGTTGGCCTTCGATTTCACCAACGGCTTCCACGACACCGCCAACTCCATGGCGACCTCCATCGCGACGGGGGCCCTGCAACCCCGGGTGGCGGTCGCGGTGGCGGGCGTGCTGAACCTCGCCGGTGCGTTCCTGTCCACCGAGGTGGCTTCGACGATCTCGAACGGGCTCGTCAACGACTCCAGGGTCTCGCTGGTCATGATCTTCGCCGGGCTGGTCGGCGCGATCCTGTGGAACCTGACGACCTGGCTGTTCGGACTGCCGTCCAGTTCGTCGCACGCGTTGTTCGGCGGACTGATCGGTGCGGTGTGGGTCGGAGCGGGCGGATCGGCCATCCACTTCACCCAGGTGGTGGAGAAGATCGTGATTCCGGCGATCGCCTCGCCGATCCTCGCGTGTGCGGTGGCCCTCGTCGCGACCTATCTGGCCTACAAGATCACCCAGCGCACCGCGGAACACAAGGTCAACAAGGGTTTCCGGGCGGGCCAGGTCGGATCGGCCTCCCTGGTGGCCCTGGCCCACGGCACCAACGACGCACAGAAGACCATGGGCGTCATCACCCTCGCGCTGATCGCCACCGGTTTCCTCCCGCACGGCTCGCAGCCGCCGTGGTGGGTGGTGCTCACCGCCGGCCTCGCCATCTCCCTGGGCACCTACGTCGGCGGCTGGCGGATCATCCGGACCATGGGCAGGGGCCTGACCGACATCCAGGCCCCGCAGGGCTTCGCCGCCGAGACGACGGCGACGGCGGTCATCCTGTCCTCCTCCCACCTCGGGTTCGCGCTGTCCACCACACAGGTCTGCACCGGCGGCATCCTCGGCTCGGGGCTCGGCCGCAGGCTGGCCAGGGTGCGGTGGGGCATCGCCGGGCGGATCGCGGTGTCCTGGGTGCTGACGCTGCCGGCCGCGGCGGCGGTCGGCGGGGTCTCGGCCTGGGTGGCCGACCAGGGCGACCTGGGGGTGGCCGTCGTGGCGGGCGTGACCGTGGCCGCGGCCACCGGCTTCTACGTGCTGTCCCGGCGCCGGCCGGTCAACCCGGACAACGTCAACGACGTACCGCCGAGGGAACGCGAACTCACCGGCTCGTCCGCCGTGTGAGCGGCACCGCCCCCATGGTTTTCGCGGTCGCGGAAGGAGCGCGCGATGGACATCAAGTGGGACAACCTCGGAGAGGTGTCCCTGGCCAGCTTCGGCGTCACGATCGCGGTGGTCGTGCTGTTCTCACTCGCCATCGCGGCCTGGAACCGGGCCGGCGGCCTGCGCGCCGGCACGGCGGACGGCGGACCCGCGCGGGCCGCGGCGGGCGCCGCGGTGCTGTGCTTCGCCGCGTGCCTGGCGGTGGCCGCGTACGGCATCGACCTCATCGTGCCCGGCTGAGCCGCCCCCGTGCCGCACCAAGCCGTCGCCGCGCCGATCCGCCGTCTGCCCCAGGGGCAGTCGGCCGTCCGGGACGGGCGGTGGGCGGGGGAGATCGCCTACGACGCGCCGAAGCCGACCGAACTCCGGGCGGGCATCGTCGGCATGGGACGCATCGGCCGGATCGTCGCCGCCTCGTGGGCCGCGCTCGGTGCCCGGGTCCACGCGTACGACCCCTTCGCACGGTTCTCCGAGGTCCCCGCCGCACCGCTGGCACAGGTCCTCGAAGAGTCCGACGTCGTCTCCCTCCATCTCCCGCTCACCGAGCGGACGCGCCATCTGGTGTCCGCCGCGGTGCTGCGACGCATGCGCCGCGGAGCCGTCGTCGTCAACGTCTCGCGCGGCGGACTCGTCGACGAGCGGGCACTCGCCGAGGCGCTGCGCTCGGGACACATCGCGGGCGCCGCGCTCGACGTCTTCGCGCAGGAGCCGCTGCCCGCGGACCACGCCCTGCGGGACGCGCCCAACGCGATCCTCACGCCGCACATCGCCTGGCGGTCGACCCGGTCGCTCGGGGCGCTGCAGGACGGCGCCGTCGCCAGGGCACGCCGGGCCCTCACGGGCGAACCGCTCATCGACCTCGTCTGACACCGAGCCGGCCGCAGCCGCGGACCCGAGCAGGAGGACATGGGGGCGCGCGGTCGGGGGTCGGGCCTGTCGGCCCGGGCGGTGGGCGGTGGGCGGTGGCGTCAAGGGCAGGTCTGGTGGAAGGCGATGCCCGGTGCGTAGTCGTTCCACTGTTCGTGGGTCAGTCCGCCGCTCGCCACGTCACAGGCCGTCCGGATCGGGTCGGCGCTGATCGCGGGCAGGTCGCCGAGGTCCCACACCAGCGCGGTGCGGTCGGCGCTCACGGTGACCAGGCGCCGGCCGTCGGGGCTGAAGGCCAGGTCGCCGATGGCGTCGTGGTGCCCGGTGAGGACGGCGGCGAGGTGCGGCCGGGTGCGGTCGCCGACGTCCCAGAGGACGGTGCGTCCCTCGTCGCCGACCCCGGCGAGCAGGTTCCCGCCGGGGTGGAACGCCAGTCGGCTGACATCGATCCGGCCGTCGTCGGCGGGCACCGTCCCGACCCGGCGGGGGTGCGCGGCGTCGGAGACGTCCCACAACAGGACGGGCTCGTCGTCACCGCCGCCGGTGGCGAGGGTCTTTCCGTCCGGGGCGAACGCCGACGTGGAGTCCCCGTCCGGCAGTGCGACCGGCTTGGCGGACCCGTGCCGGTCCCACAGCCCCGTCCCGGTCCCGCCCGGCAGGGCCAGCAGCCGTCCGTCCGGGCTGAAGTGGGCCTTGTCATGCGTGCCCAGACCCGAGAAGCCGCCGAGGTCGCGGGGACGGCCGGGCCGGGTGAAGTCCCACAGCCGTGCCTGGGCCGGTGAGAAGAAGGTGTCCGCGCCGGTGGCCACCAGCGTGGCCCCGTCGGGGGAGAAACCGACCGAGGAGATCATCTTGCCGGGGCCGGGGAGATCGGCCACGCGGCGCGGGCTGGACCGGTCCGTGATGTCCCACACCAGGACGCGGCCGTCGTCGCCTCCGCCGGCCAGGAGTTTTCCGTCCCGGCTGATCGCGAGGGCGCTGACGGCCTTGGTGTGTCCGGTGAGCGTCGCCGTCCGCCGGCGGCGCGTGGGATCGGTGAGGTCCCACAGGTCTATGGTCTCCTGGACCCCGCCGGTCGCCAGGGTGCGGCTGTCCGGGGTGACGGCGGTCGCGTCGAGCGCGCCGCCGGGTGCGAGTGTCGCGGTGACGGTCGGCCGGCCCCGGGCGGTGACATACCAGTGCAGCACCGACTTGTCGGTCGCCGACACCACGGCACGGCCGTCCGGGGTGAAGGCCAGGGCCGCCACCGAACCGGTGTTGCCGGAGAACGTCCGGATCCGCTGCGGGCGGCTGGGGCGGTCGAGGTTCCACAGATGCGCGTCGCCGTCGAGGCCGCCGGTGACCAGCCGGCGGCCGTCGGGACTGAACGCGAGCGCGGCGACCATGTCCGTGTGGGCGGCCCAGGAGGCCAGCAGGTCGGGCCGGGCCGGAACGGAGAGATCCCACAGCAGGACGGTGCGGTCGCTCTGGGCGGCGAACAGCCGGCCGTCCGGGCTGAAGGCCATCGCTTCGTTCAGCAGGTCCTTGCGGGTCAGCCGCCGCGGCCGGGCCGGATCGGCGACGTCCCAGAACGTGGCGCCGGAGCGGTGCACGATCGAGTCCTTGTCGACCGGCTCCTGACGGGCCGTGATCCGGCTCGTGGAGCTGACCAGGGTGCGGCCGTCCGGGCTGAACGCCAGCGCGCTGTCGTCGTACACGCCGTCGCGGAGCGCGAGCCGCCGCGGCCGGGCCGGATCGCGCAGGCTCCACAGCGCGAGCGATCCGCCGAGGGCCTTGTCGTTCCACCACCCCGCCGCCGCGAGGGTGCGGCCGTCCGGGCTGAAGGCCACGGTGCCCGGAGAGCCGGGCAGCGACGGCAGACGCAGCGTGGCGAGTCGGCGCGGGTGGTCCCGGTCGGCCAGGCTCCACAGGTTCACCGAGCCGTCCCGGCACGCCGCGGCGAGCAGCCGGGCGTCCCGGCTGAAGGCGAGCCCGTCGACATAGTCGCGGCAGCGGGCAAGGGCCGTCCGGGCCGGACGCGCGGTGTTCCGGACGTCCCACACGGTGATCCCGTGCTGGTAGTCGGTGGTGGCCACCAGCCGGCCGTCCGGGCTGATCCCGGCCACCTCCTGCCGTCCTCCCTTCGCCCGCCAGTCGGGCAGCGGCGCGCTGCCGCCGAACGGCGTCTGCGCCAGCGTGTCGAACACCGCCCTGCGTGCCTCGGCCGTCGGACGGAGCCGGTAGGCGGCGAGCCCCAGCCGCAGCGATGTCTGCGGGTCGGCCTGCCGCAGGTTGCCGGCCTCCGCGGTCAGCGCCCGATACGTCGCGAGCCGCCGCTGGTCCTGCGCCGTACGCTGCTGCTGGAACGCCACTCCCGCGGCGATCAGCGCCAGGCACAGGGCCACCGCCACCCCGCCCAGGGCCTGCTTCAGCCGCCGGGTGCGGCGCGCGTCGCGCTGCCGTTCCGCGCGTGCCGCCGCGCCGCTCGCCACCAGGAACACCAGGTCCTGCCGGCGCAGCGGCTGCCGTCTCAGCCGCGCCCGGCGATCCAGGTCCTGCGCGGCGTCGAGCCGGGTGCCGCGCAGCAGGAACGACGGGTCGCGGCCGGCCGTCTGCCAGGCGTCGGCGGCCTCCGCCAGTTGCTGGCGCAGCAGCAGGTCGGTCCGGTCCTCGTCGATCCAGCGGCGCAACTGGGGCCAGGCGCGCAGCAGCGCCTCGTGGGAGATCTGGGCCGTCGACCGGTCCATGGTGATCAGCCGGGCGTTCGCCAGCCGGTCGCACACCTCGGTGACCAGCCGTCGCTGCCGCGGTGACCGGCCGTCCAGCAGCTCCGCGGGCCGCACCCGGCGGCGCACCACCGTGTCGGCGCCGTCGGCGGTGATGTGGATCATGCGGAGCAGTACGTCGCGCAGGACCCGGCGTCCGGGCTCGTCGAGGGACTGGTACAGCTCCACGGTGGTCTTGGTGACGGACTGCCAGATGCCGCCGGTGCGCTGGTAGCCGGCCAGGGTGAGGACCGCGCCGCTGCGGGTGCGCCAGGTCTCGCGCAGCGCGTGCGCGAGGAACGGCAGGGCGGCGGTGTCGTCCGGCCCGGCCAAAGCGGCGGGCCCGAGGACGCCGCCCTGCCGCAGGTCGTGCAGCAGCCGGTCGCTCAGGCCGGGCTCCAGGCTCAGACCGGCCCCCTGCGCGGGCCCCTCGACGGCGGCGCGCAGGGCGTCCTCGTCCATCGGTGGCACGGTGAACTGCCCCTGGGAAAGGGCCCGGACCAGCGGCGGGTGGGCGAGACAGCTGCCGTAGTGGTCGGCGCGCAGGCCCAGTACGACGCGTGGGGCCCGGTCCCCTGCCCCGCCGGTGAGCAGGCCGATGAACCGGGCACGCTGCTCGGTGTCCCGGCAGCGGGTGAAGATCTCCTCGAACTGGTCGACCACCAGCAGCCGGCAGGGTCTGCGGCCGGGCAGCGGCTCGGGGAAGCCGTCGCCGTCGGTGAAGGCGGTCAGCACCTCGTCCGTGTCCCGTCCGGTGGCCCGCGCCCACAGCTCGGCCAGCGACCGCAGCGGCATCGGTCCCGGCGCGGGCAGCAGCAGCGCCGGCCAGGGCACGTCGTCGGGGCCGCCGCCGCCGGCCGCCTCGCGCAGCCGCTCAAGCCCGGCCAGCAGCCCGGCCCGCAGCAGCGAGGACTTGCCCACCCCGGACGCGCCGACCAGGATCACCGGGTGCCGGTCCGGCGGGCGGGTGACGCTGCCGCCGACGGCGTCCAGCAGCCGCGCGGTGATCTCCTCCCGCCCGAAGAAGTGCCGGCTGTCCTCCGCACGGAACGGCTCAAGACCCGGGTAGGGGCACGGTACGTCGGCGGGCGGCACGGCCGCGGGCCCCGGAGCCGGGCGGTAGCCGCGGTTGCGGGCGACGCGCAACTCGCCCAGCCGGCCCTCGCTCTGCCGGTGCGGACGCACGGGGGAGCCCTCGAACTCGCGCTCCAGCAGCGCGTGCATCCGATCGATGGTCAGCCAGGGCGGCCCGGCCGGGTCGCCCCGCTCCAGCAGCCGCAGCAGCCGGCCGCTGAACAGGGTGTGGCGCTCGCCCTCCGGCGCGAAGGACAACGCGAAGTGCGAGGCCGAGCTGAGCAGCACGCTTCCGCGGGGCCTGGCCGCGGCGAACGGCTCGCCGTGCCGCCCGCCCGCCGGCACGGCGGCACGCCCGGAGAAACAGCAGTCCAGGATGACGACGCCGTCTCCGGGCGCGTCGCTCAGCAGGTCCCTGACGGTGCGGTACGGCACCGCGTGTGAGACCCGGTCCGCGGCCTCGGTGGCCTGGGTGGCCAGGTACAACTCGTCGCCGGGGCCGAGCAGTCCGTGGCCGACGTAGTACAGCAGCAGCACGCCGGGTGCGTCGGCGACCGCCCGTTCCACCGCCGCGACCACGGCCGGCGGGTCGGCGTCCGCCGGCACCCGGTGGATCGCCTCGTCCGGCATGCCGCACACCTCGCGCAGCACACGGTGCAGGTCGTCCAGGGTGGTGTCGACCGACGGCAGGTCCGGCAGCCGCGACCCGGGAACATGCCGGCCGGTGCCGACCAGGATCGCCCGCGCCCCCGGGGCGGCCAGTCCCGCCTCGGCGGCGGTGCCGCCGTTCACGGTCCGGGCGGTGCGGCGCCGTCCGGTTCGCGGCGGTGCTCGGGCCGTGGCGGGTCGCCGACCGCGGCGGCCAGCCGCTCGACCAGGTCGGCGGCCTGCGCCGCGTCCGCCCTGACCTGGGTGGACTCGATGCTGATCTGGGTGCCGTCGGGCTTGGTCACGGTGATGGTCTGGCTGCTGCGGCGGCTGGCCGCCCAGGCGACCACGGCCCCGGCGAACACCGTCGCCACCCCGCCGGGCTCCAGGATCGCGATGAGCGCGTCCATCGCCCCGCCGCCCATCGCCCCGGGCGGCGGAGGCTGTGTGTCCAGCCGGATCCGGCCCCGCAACTGCGGTTCCGCGGTCAGCCAACGGCGCAACTCCGCGCCGCCGTCGCTGCCACCGTCGACGGTGATGACGATGCGCATGGTCCCCCAACACCCCGATGTGCCGCGGCTTCTCGCCTTTGACGGCAGGTAGCGTACCCGTCACCGCATGCCGTCAGACAGACCGGACGCCGACGACCGCGGACCGCCCCGACCGCTGGGCGCGCCGGGGACCACGGCCCGGTACGAAGAAAGGTCCCGAGGGCCCTCGGCTGCCCCAACCGACGGCGCAGCACGGCGTTTTCGCACGGCAGGGCGCGGCACGGCACGGCACGGCGCCGCACGGCACGGCTTCGGCCGGGGCGCACGCCTCCCGGGTGCTCCGCCGGGCCCCGCCCCGCACACCGAGCGCCACCTCGCCCCGCCCCGTACACCGAGCACCACGTCGCCCCGCCCCGCTCACCGAGCGCCACGTCGCCCCGCCCCATACCCGAGCACCCTGTCGGCCCGCCCCATACCCGAGCACCCTGTCGGCCCGTCCCCTGCCGGGGCGGGCGGGGCGTGTCCGTTCGGTCGTGAGCGGGGCGCAACGGCCGGGCGGCAGTGGCTCGGACGGTTTGCCGCGAGAGCTGTTTACATCGATGTAAGAGCTGTGGTGCCATAGGGTCCGCCATCTCAAATCGCCCGGGACTCCGGGCACTTGCGCAGGTGAGGAGCCGCTGATGCCGCGTCGGTCCACGAGTGCACGGTTGGCCGTTCTGCTGGCCCTGCTCATCGGCCTGGTCTGCGTGCCGCAGGCCCACGCCGGGCAGCCCGCGCCCGCGGTCAAGGCCGCGGGCACCTTCCGGAATCCGCTGAACACCGGACCGGACCCCTTCCTGACCTATGCGAACGGGGCCTACCGCCTCACCACCACGCAGGGCGGCAGCATCAAGATGTGGAGTTCGCCCTCGCTCGGCACGCTGCTCGACGCGGACCCGGTGACCGTGTGGACCGACACCAACCCCGAGCGCAACCAGCACATCTGGGCGGCCGAGTTCTACCGCTTCGGCAACCGCTGGTACATGTACTACACGGCCGATGACGGCGTGGACGACCATCACCGGCTGTACGTCCTGGAGTCGGAGGGCGGCGACCCGACCGGGCCCTACCACTTCAAGGCGAAGCTGGCCCCGCCCAACCACGCGAACGACTTCGCCATCGACCCCGGCGTCTTCCAGCACAACGGCAAGCTGTATCTGGCGTACGCGGGGATCAACGCCTACCAGCACAACGGTCTGAACATCGCCCCCATGGCGAACCCCTACACGGTCTCCGGGAACGCGGTGGCCCTCGATGCCGCCGGGGGCTGCCCGGAGGTGCGCGAGGGCCCCGAGTTCCTGAACCGCAACGGCCGTACATGGCTGACGTACTCGACGTGCGACACCGGCAAGCCCGACTACCAGCTGTGGATGCTGTCCCTGCCCGACAACGCCGATCCGCTGACGCCCGGCAACTGGCGCCAGCACTCCGGCCCGGTGTTCGCACGCGATGACGCCAAGGGGGTCTACGGCCCCGGCCACCACGCCTTCTTCCGGTCGCCCGACGGTACACAGGACTGGATCGTCTACCACGCCAAGACGACCGCGAGCTACACCTACGGCAACCGCACGACCCGCGCCCAGAAGATCGGCTGGCACGCGGACGGCAGCCCTGACCTCGGCAGCCCGCTCGCCCTCGGCGCGACACAGGACCTGCCGTCCGGCGACCCCGGCAACGGCAACTACTGGATCAACGACGACGGCCGTTCCAGCGGCGCGGGCCAGGTCGCCTACCAGGGCACATGGAACTCGGGAACGGGCTGCGCGGCGCAGTGCTTCTGGAGCGACGACCACTGGAGCGACCGGGCGGGCAACACCGCGACCTTCACCTTCACGGGCACCCGGATCGCGCTGCTGTCCGTACGGGACACCGGCAACGGCATCGCGGCCATCAGTGTGGACGGCGGCGCCGAACAGCGCGTCGACTTCTACGGATCCCCGCGGACCGGAGAGACGCTCCAGTACCTCAGCCCGCGTCTGCCCGCCGGCAAGCACACCCTGCGCATCCGGGTGACCGGGGAACACAACGCGTCGTCCAGCGCGTCCTTCGTGAGCGTGGACAGGGCAGAGGTCTACACCGACTGAGCCCGGTCACCCGGCTGGGGCCCGTCCGCCTGGTGACGGGCCCCGGTCGAGCGGCGGTCACACGGCTCTCTTGCTCAATCTTGGCGTGTCCACAACCATGACAGGGTCGGTCGGCACAGCCAGCCCGGGAGGACCCATGCGCCCCAGTCTCAGCAGGCGAACCATCCTGACCGCGACAGCGGCGAGCGGCGCCGCGGCCCTGGGCACGACGGGCACGGCCGAGGCCGCGCAGCCGCGGGGCGAAGCCCGCCGTCCGCCCGCGACGGCCCAGCCTCCGAGCCGTGAACTGCGCGCGCTGCTCCGGGAGATCGATCCGGCCCGCATCGAGGCGACGGTGCGCACACTCGTCTCCTTCGGCACCCGGCACACCCTGTCCGCTCAGGACGACCCGGCACGCGGCATCGGCGCCGCCCGCGACTGGCTGCTCGCCGAGTTCCGTTCGTACGCCGCCGCCTCCGGCGGCCGGATGACCGCCCGACTCCAGTCGTACGTCCAGGAACCGGCGTCCCGCATCCCGACCGCCACCCGCATCACGAACGTGCTCGCCACCCTGCGCGGCTCGGTGACCCCGGAGCGCGTGTACGTCGTCTCCGGCCACTACGACTCCCGCGCCACCGACGTCATGGACGCCGTCTCGGATGCGCCGGGCGCGGACGACGACGCGTCCGGCGTGGCCGTGGTCCTGGAACTGGCCCGGGTGATGGCCGGGCGGCGGCCGGCCTCGGCCATCGTGTTCGCGGCGGTGGCCGGCGAGGAGCAGGGCCTGTACGGGGCGGCGCACATGGCCGAGCAGTTCAAGGCGGCGGGCGCCGATCTGCGGGGCATGTTCACCAACGACATCGTCGGCAGCTCCACCGCGGACGACGGCACACAGGACCCGTACACCATCCGGCTCTTCGCGGAGGGCGTGCCGTCCTCCGAAACGCCCGAGCAGGCCGCGACCCGGCGCTCGGTGGGCGGCGAGAACGACTCCGCGACCCGCCAACTGGCCCGGTTCGTACGCGATGTGGCCGACAACGACGCCACCGGCATGCACGTCCGCGTGATCTACCGCAGGGACCGCTACCGCCGGGGCGGTGACCACATCCCGTTCCTCGAACGGGGCTACCCGGCCGCCCGGTTCACGGAACCGGCCGAGGACTTCGCCCACCAGCACCAGGACGTACGCGTCGACGAGAGCGGCCGGCAGTACGGGGATCTGCCCGAGTTCTGCGACTTTCCTTACATCGCCCGGGTGGCCCGGGTGAACGCGGCGGCCCTGTGGTCCCTGGCCCAGGCCCCCGGCACACCGCGCGACGCGCGGATCGTCACCTCGACGCTGACCAACTCCACGGAACTGGTGTGGACCCGGGGCGGCGAAGGGGACCTCGTCGGCTACGAGATCGTCTGGCGCGAGACGACGGACCCCGAGTGGACCCATGTCATCCCGGTCGGGGACGTGACGCGACGGGAAGTGGACCTGTCCAAGGACAATGTGTTCTTCGGGATACGCGCCGTGAACAAGGCGGGACTCAGGAGCCCGGTCGCCTTCCCGGAACCGGCCTGACCCTCTCACTCGTCACCGCTTGCGGGGCCTCACCAGGTGGGAGCGCCGTCCGTCGACCGCTGCCTGCGGGGACGGACGCCGGTCCGCCGGAACACGCTTTCAGCGAGGGAAATACAGTGCCCCATGGAAGACGCGATCGGGACGCGGTGAGAGGGAGGAACGGGTGTCAGGGGCGGCAGAGTCGGGGGAGACGGAGGAGTTCGCGACGCTGCTGCGGGGGCTCAAGGACCGTTCGGGACTGAGTTACGGGGCGCTGGCCAAGCGGCTGCACATGAGCACGTCGACGCTGCACCGCTACTGCAACGGCACCGCGGTCCCGAACGAGTACGCGCCGGTCGAACGCCTCGCACGGGTGTGCCGGGCGACGCCTCAGGAACTCGTGGAACTGCACCGGCACTGGATCCTGGCGGACGCGGCACGGGGGCGCAGGGCGGACCAGACCGGGGCGGCACGGGCGGGGGCCGGCGGCCCCACCGGCGCGGCCCCGGCGAAGAGTTCGCAGACCGGTTCGCCCCAGAGAACCGGTTCGCCTCAGGGCACCGGTTCGGTCCAGGGCACCGGTTCGGCCCAAGAGGCCGGTTCGGCCGAGACGGCTGGCGCGGCGGGCGTGCCGGGTACGGGGGACACCGGTTCGGCGGCGGATCCCACGGCGCGTGCCGGCGCGGCACTCCCGGCCCAGCCGGGCCCACCACCACCGCCCGCCTCCGCCACGCCCCCGTCCCTTGGTGCGGCTGCGGCTCCGGGGGTGGCTCCGGCTCCTGCGGTGGACTCGGGTCCCGGGGCGGGTCCGGTCTCTGGGGCGGAGTCGGGTCTCGGGATGGGTCCGGTCTCTGGGGCGGAGTCGGGTCTCGGGGCGGGTGCGGCTTCCGGGGCGGAGTCGGGTCTCGGGGCGGGTGCGGCTTCCGGGGCGGGCTCTGCTGCCGGGACGGGCTCGGCTCCCGGGACGGCTCTGGCTCCTGGGGCGGCACCGGCGTCCGGGGCGGGCTCGGTTCGTGCCGCGGTGCCGCGGGGAGGGCCACAGGACGCCGGGCACGGTGAGCCCGGTGAGCCGGTCGTCGTCGGCGTGGCGGGGGAACCCGCGCGGCCACGGCGCCGGCGCACCGCCCTGATCGCCTGCGCCGCGGCGGTCGCCGTACTGGGCGCCGTGGCGATCGTCGTGCAGCCGCTGTCGGGCAAAGACGGGGACGACCCGCGCGACGAGCGCGCCGCCGGTGCCACCGCGGTCAGCGGCACGGCCGACGCCGAGTCGCCGACCCCCGCCCCGTCCCCGAGCGGGCAGAGCCGCACACCGTCCGCATCGGCCACCGCCACCGCCACCGGGTCCGCCGCACCCTCGGGCGGCGGCAAGCAGGGCGCGGCGGCCGAACCCACCGGCGGCACCGGCACCGGCGCCGTCCCGCTGACCGTCGGCACCCGCCCCTACGTCTACGAATCCCCGTGCAGCCAGCACTTCCTCGTGGACAGCGAACCCGAGCAGGTCGGCCCGCCCGCCAACGAGCAGGACGCCCCGCGCTGGGCCGCCGCCTACGGTGCGGTCTCCTCCGACGAACAGCGGGTCGCCCTCACCGTCCAGGGCACCGGCGCGGACACCGTCGTCCTGGAGGCGCTGCACGTACGCGTCGTCGCCAAGGGCGCACCGCTCGCCTGGAACGACTACTCGATGGGCGTCGGCTGCGGCGGCGGCGTCGGCACCAAGTCGTTCGACATCGACCTCGACAACGGCAGCCCCACGGTCACCGTCAAGAACGGCCAGCGCGACTTCCCGTACAAGGTCAGCGAGTCCGACCCGGAGGTCTTCTACGTCACCGCCCGCACCAAGGCGCACGACGTCCGCTGGGACCTCACCCTGGACTGGTCCAGCGGCAGCCGCCGCGGGACCCTGCACATCGACAACGCCGGCGTCCCGTTCCGGACCAGCGCCGACGTCGGCCGTCCCGGCTACGACTACCCGCTGGGCAGCAGCGACTGGATCGAACGGGTCGGCTGACGGGCCCCCGGCGGTTGGGACACGGCCGCAGGGCCGCGGCGGCGCCGGGGGCGAGCACCAAAGTGCTCGCCCCCGGCCGGGCCCCTGCGTGAGCCGGGCCGCCCGGGAGGCGGTCGGCGGCGCCGCACGCCGAGTCGGCCCGGCACGTCCTCAGTGGTGCGAGCCCGGTACGACCCGGACGGTCTTCGATGCCGTGACCGGCGCGAGCGAACTCTCGTCGGTGTAGGGGCGCATCGAGTCGTTCGTCACCGTGATCGTCACAGAGCCACGGCGCAGCCCGGTGAGCGTCCGGGTCCGCGGGTCGAGGATCGCGACCTTGCCGCCGCGGCGGGCGTCCGCGACGGCCTTCTTCCCGCTGCCGACGGCCAGGCCGGCCGAGCCGCCCCAGCCGACCGACATCGGGAAGCGCAGCGGCACCACCCGCGAGCCCGTCGCCACGCCCTCCGGCTGCACGATGCTGCCCGAGAGCCGCACCGCCCCGTTCACCTCGACGGTGTCCGGGGCGTCGAGCGTCACGGACTGTGCGAAGGCGCGCACGTCGGCCTTGAGCCACTGCTGCTTCGCGTCGCGCCGCGCGTCGACGGACCAGTCGACCCACCCGGTGAACCCACCGCGGTCCGGCGTGCCGTACGGGTCCTTGCCTGAGGACGGCAGCACCGTGTATGGGACGCCCTCCAGGCGGTGGACGTCGGCGATCTGGGCGTGGGATCCGACCATCGCGGCGCCCTTGCCGGTGGAGTCACGGAAATCGGTGAGCATGCTCTCGATGAGCGCGGCCTCGTCGCGGTCGCCCAGCCGGCTGGACTTCGCCTCGCCGGGGTCGTCCACCGGGTGGTGCGCGAACACCATGACATTGCGCACCGACCGGTCCTTCTTCGCGTCGGCGAGGGCCTGCCGCATCATCGGGAGCTGGTCCCACGCCGTCCCGCGCAGCGACCCGAGGGAGCTGGCGAGCAGGATGAACCGGGTTCCCTTGTGGTCGAACGTCCGGTACGGCCGCCCGAACTCGGCCGTGAAGTTCGTCAGGTCCTGCTGGACGTTGTTCAGACCGTAGGACTCGTGGTTGCCCGGCACGTAATAGCACGGGACCGAGCCGGACTTCGGGTCCGGTGTGCTGTCCGCCGCCGGCTCCTGGCCGACCGGTACGAGGTCGCACCCGGCGTCGGTGAGTACCTTGCGGGCGAGGGAGAGGTCCTGCGGCAGACCGCGGTCGGTGATGTCGCCGTTGAGGACGATCAGGTCCGGATGCGTCCTGCGGATCCGCTGGACGGCGGCCGTGGCCACCTGGGACAGCGCCGGGCTGTCGGCCGTGAACTGCACGTCCGACAGCGTGCCGAACCGCCAGGTGCCACGGCCGGCCGGCAGCGAGCCGTCGTCGGAGACGAGCGGGTCGGGCCGCGGTTCCGGCCGGGCGGGCAGGTCGACCGGCGTCGGGACGTCGGCCTCGACGCGGTCCAGCACGAACGTGCCCGGCCTCTGCTCGGCGACGTTCGTGTTGATGCCCTGGAAGCTGGAGACCGCTATCGGGAACGCCGTGTTCGCCGGCACGGTGAACGTCGCGTACTGCCAGTCGGCGCCCGCCCTCAGACCGGTGCCGTAGACGCCGGCGCCCTTGCCGGCCGCGTCCACGTAGCCCAGGTAGGTCAGTCCGTTCGGCACGCTGATGCTGGACTTGAGCCGCACCCGCACCCGCAACGGCTGCCCGGGGATCTGCACGCGCTGGGCCGCCGACACCGCGGCGACGCCCACGTTGCGCATCGCGTCGAAGTCGATCCGCAGTCCGTCGGGGTCCGCCGAGAACGTCGTGGCCGCGGTGCTGTTGTTGCGCCAGCGGGCGAGTACGTCGTCGTCGAAGTCGTAGACCGTCCTGGTCTGCACGCCGACGGTGATCGGGAGCCGGACCGAGTGGCCGCCGGCCGAGACCGTGAGGACGGTGCTCGCGTTCGTGAGCGGGGTGACCTTCAGCTTGCCGTTCACCGGCTGGATGTCGACGACGCCGTGGTCGTAGTCGAGCGAGAGGTCCCGCGGGTCGACCGGGGCCGTGTAGCCCTCGGCGTCGCGGCCGGTCACGGAGACGGTGGCCGCGTCGTCGGGGGTCGCCTCGGCGATCGACAGGAGCTGGGAGGACAGCTCCAGGCTGTCGACCGGGCCGAGGACACCGACCTTGGTGTGCGCCTCCTCGCGACCCGCCCGCGCGTCGACCGTGACCGTGCCGTGCGCCTTGGCCGGCACCGAGAGGACGCCGTTCGTGACGGACGCTCCGCGGGCGGACCACCGCACGGACTTCGGGTCGACCCGCACCGGCGTCTGGTGGTTGTCGACGCCCTTCGCGACGAACGCGCGGCGCATCCCCGGGAAGACCTTGACATCGTTATCGGGCGAGACGGCGCCCGGCGCGGGTTTGACGAGGAGCTGGTGCAGCCTGCCGTCGCCCTTCGCGACGAACACCCCCACGCCGTTCGGGTCGTTGCGCTCGTGGCCGTCCGACGGCACATTGCGGACCGTCGCGGCGTCCTCGCCGAGCCCGCGGGCGACCATCGTGGTCGAGCCGCCGCCGTCGAGGTTGACGGCGGTCTCCACGCCCATCGCGGCGAGGTCACGCGCCTCCTTGTCGATCCCGACACCGCCCTTGCCGGTGCCGCCCGGGCCGTCCCAGGTGGCGAGCACCAGCGTCTTGCCGCCGTCCCTGAAACCGAGCGCGGTCCGCGGGGCGATCGAGGTGTCCAGGCCCTTGACGGCCTGACCGCCGGAGACGATGGTGCCGCCGTGGCCGATCGCGAACTTCATCGTCTTGGCCGCACCGTCGGCGAGCGCGTGGCCGAGCGTGGCCGGGTCGCCGGGCCGCAGCGCGCGGAGCGCCATCGCCGCGGCGCCGCGCCCGACGAGCGCGAAGCCGTCGTCCGGGATCGGCCCCGAGCCCGCCGGGCCGTTCGGCCTGACCGAGACGACCGAGCCGTTCTCGACCAGGACCTCGGCGATCTGGTCGTCGGCGACGCCCGTCAGGCCGCGGTTGCGGCTGTAGTCGCCCCAGGCCGAGGTGAAGGCGACCAGGCCGTCGGCCGGAATCCCGCCGCCGTTCGCGGCGTTGAGGGACAACACCTTGTGGTCCGCGCCGGCGAACGTCGCGGTCGTGTCGACCGTGAGGTCCACGAGTTGGGCGACGCCGTCCTTGCTGACGCCGACGTGCCGGCGACCGCCGGTGACGTCGGCCGTCTTGACGAGCCTGCCGTCCTGGATCTCGCCGCCGAGCGCCGCGTTGGAGCTGCCGATGTCGAAGAAGTCGCCGTTGACGCCCGCGACGGCGCCCGCCCTGTCGGCGGCCGCGCTGAGCGGTCCTCCGGACGCGACCGGCCCGGAGGTCAGCAGGTCCGTGCCGACTCCCCGGCCGGACAGGTCCACCGTCAGGAACCGCGCGTCGTACCAGCCCTTCTGGTCGAGCGCCTTCACATGCTGCAGATCGATCCCGGGACCGATCTCCTCCGTCGTGTCGATCAGGGGGATGCCGCCGGTGACCGGCGCGGACGGGCTGCTGCCTTCGGCGTGCGCGACGGCGGGTGCGGCCGCCAGCGCGGTCGCCGTGGCGAGGACCACCAGCAGGGGTCTTCTTCGCCGATGGCTCAGGGCCAACACGTTCATGGGAACCTCGGGTTGAGAGTGGACGGAGTCAACGCCTTCGTTCCGCCCCTTCCGGTCAGGGCGCGCACCCGATTACAAAGATCGACCAAAACGTGCCGATGACGACATCGCGAGCATGTGGTGAATCCTGGCCATGAGGTTGCGGCACGCCGTTCACGGGCGCGCGCCGCGTCCTCGCCGAGGTGCTGGACCAAGGCCGTCGACAACCACGGGAGATGATGTCGGCGAAGGCCCTGGCACCGGCCGACGTGAGCACCCATCACGAGCCGGACCCGGGCCACCTCGACCGGTACGTCACCGAGGAAGGGCATGCGAGGAGTTCTCACCGGCTTCATGGTGATCGCCGCCGTCGTCGGCGTCGGCTATGTGATCGGGCGCCGCAGATATCTGGGCGACGACGGCCGCCACGTCCTGACCAGGCTCGCCTTCCATGTCGCCACGCCCTGCCTGCTCTTCACCACGCTCGCGGGCGCCGACCTGTCCATCCTCCTGTCCGAGCGGCTGCTCATCACCGCGATCAGCACGGCTGCGGCCGCCGCCCTCTTCCTCGTCGTCGGCCTCCTGAAGGGCTGGAGCGCGGGCCAGTTGACCATCGGCGCCCTGTGCTCCAGCTACGTCAACGCCGGCAACCTCGGCATCCCCATCGCCGTCTACGTCCTCGGCGACGCCTCACTCGTCGCTCCCGTCCTCCTCTTCCAGCAGATCATCGTCACCCCGCTCGCCCTGACGGTCCTCGACCTGAGCCGTCCCGGCGAACCGGAACCCCTCCTGCGACGCCTGACCACGCCGCTGCGCAACCCGATGGCCATCGGCTCGCTGACGGGCGTCGCCGTCGCCGCCACCGGATGGACCGTCCCCGGGCCCGCCCTCGAACCCCTCACCCTCATAGGCAACATGTCCGTCCCGGCCGTACTGCTGGCCTTCGGCATCTCCCTGCGCGGCAGCGGGCTGCCTGCCCGCGGGGACAACCGGCCCGCCATAGTGCTGTCCGCCGCCCTCAAGACCACGGCCCAGCCCCTCATGGCCTGGAGCCTCGGCACGATGGTCTTCCACCTGCACGGCGCCGCGCTGCTCGACGTCGTCGTGATCGCGGCACTGCCCGCCGCCCAGAACCTCTACACCTATGCCTCCCAGTACCGGGTCGCCGAACAACTCGCCCGTGAGTCCATCCTGTTGTCCACCCTCTTCTCCGTCCCCGGTCTCATCGCCGTCGCCGCACTCCTCGGCCAGGCACCCGTGGCGGGGTGACACCGGCCGTGTCCGGTGCCTGGGCGGCATGCCGTGGGTGCGGGCCGACCGGGCCGTACCCCGTCAACCGGCGGCGGAAGCGGGGGCCGTCGCCCGCGCCCGGTCCAGCTTCTCCAGGACACGGTCGCGCAGGAGTTCGTACTCCTCGCGGAGCCTGCGCCACTCGGTGACCGGAGGGCGCGGTATGACGGTGCCCTCGGTGACGATCTCCTCCGGGCCGAACTGCTCCCGGGTGAGGTCGATCTCGACGCCCATGCCGAGGCGGTTCCACCAGTGGTAGTCGACGCGTTCGCCGTTCACGAGGACTTCCCCGCGGAGCAGTTCCCCTCCCAAGAGGTCGTTGAGCACCATGGCCGTCACACCGCACTGGTCCCGGGCCGGGTTGTCCGCGCTCCAACGCGACCGGAACTCGGGCGTGCACGTGTCGGCACTCCAACTGCTGCGAACGGCTCGCTCGATGTCAGCGAGAAGCAAAGGTGTCATACCGCTGATCCTCTCAGCCGCCACTGACAACGCCGCCGCTCCCCGCATTCCGCCGCCCGCGGCCCGGGCGCCGGGGGCACACTCCCGGCCGGCCAGATCGGCATCGACGACCCCGCACGACGCCCGGAATTCCCGGCGTCGCCAGGGAGCACGGCACCCCCACGAGGCAAAGCGCACCCCGCAGCCGCCCGACGCCGACCCCACCCGACGCCTGCGGAACCGCTCTGGGCATCGGTTAGTCCTGGGTGGGTTTCAGGGTCGTGTGGGGGGTGATGAGCCAGTGGTTGGTTCGTAGGACGCGGTCCGCGAAGGTGACGTCCTGTTCGGCGACGAAGCGGAAGCCGAGGGATCGGCAGATGCCGTTCGAGGCGCCGTTGCCCGTCGCCGGGAACGCGTGTACGTCGCCCCAACGTCCGTCGTCCCGGGCCTGTTCGAGAAGGGTCCGGGCCGCACGCTTGGCCAGGCCACGGCCCTGGAACGGGGGCAGGACCATCCAGCCGATCTCCGAAAAAGGCCCGTCGTCGGTGTCATGGGACCAGATGGTCACCGAGCCGGCCACCACATCGGGAGCAGCCGGGTCAGGGATGATCATTTTGATCCAGGCGATGTCGGCCGCCGCGTCCCTGGCGTCCCGCCGCACCTTGTCGGGCATGCGTTCACGCGGCAGCGGTCCCCCGAGCTCCGCCATCATGACCGGGTCGCACCGCATCCGGACGTAGGCGTCGACGTCGTCGGGTGTGACGTTGCGCAGCTGCACGGAATCCTCCTCGCCGTACGGGGCAGTTGTGCTTCCCGTTATCGTCCTCCCGTGGGGGAGGCGCCGTGGAAGGGACGGGGTGGGGAAACACGTGGACGTGACCACGCTCGCCGTCGCGCTCATCAGTGTCGGTGGGACGCTCGGCGGAACTCTGGGCGGGGCCGTGCTCAGCCGGCGCGCCAACCGGGAGGAGAACGAGCGTGCCGACCGGCACCGCGCGCAGGAGCGCCAGGACCGGGCGCAGGAAGCCCGGCGTGATCTCTACGCCCGCCTGAACACCACCGCCCGCGCCTACCGGATCGCGGCCCGGGACGCGGTCCGCGCCGCCGAGCGCGGTGAGACCGTCGACCCGGCGCTCCTGGACGCCGCCAAGGAAGCCTGGGCGGAGCAGTACTCCCAGGCGCAGATGGCTCTGGCGAAGGACGTCCTGGACGTGGCCTCGGTCCTCAACAGGGCGCTCGGGGTCGGATACGCGGTCGTGAAGCAGTTGCCGAGCGGTCCCGCCCCTGGCGGTTCGTACGACCGGGCGAAGGACTGGTTCAGCGGTCCGCTCTCGGACGGCGTGTACTTGCTGAGGGTTTCGCTGCGACACGACCTGGGCGTCGAGATCGAGCCCGACTTCGAGCACACACGTACACGCATGCTCGCCGCGCTCGAATACGCGTGGAGATCCCATGAGCGCGAACTCGCCGGGGAACAGGCGCGGACTCCCGAGCCCACGTGAGCGCCGCAAGCGCACGCCCGTTCCGCCTGGCCACCCGTCCCTTCACCCCGCCGAACAGGCCGGCGCGGCGAAGCGACACGGCGCGCGTCAGGTGGCGGCAATCGCCTTCCGGGGGCGCGCGGAGGGTCAGCCGGTCCAGCCCGTGGCGGTCAACACCTCATGGGCGATGTCCGGGACGGTCCGGCCGTCCGTCGCTATCCGTACCGTCCCCGCAGCGGCCCGCTCGTCCAGGATGCGCGCCTTACGGGCGCTGCGCTCCAGTTCCCGGTGCAGCTCGGAGCCCTGCTCCCGGCGTACCAGCCGCTCGCGGGCGGTGGCGTCTGATGCGGTCAGGAGCACCCGGACGAACCGCGCCCCGGGACCCAGGGCCCGCTCGAACATGCCCGCCGAATCGGGCAGCACGCTCAGCGTGTTGGTGTAGAGGAGCCTGCGGTAGCCGCGCCGGGCGAAGTTCGCCCACACCGCGGTCAGGTTGGCCTCGGTGATCTCCGCGCGGCCGGGGTCTCCCCGCGGGGCCGGATGCACCTGCCCCATGAAGTCGCCGTCGACGACCGCGTGCGCCACCGCGGCGGTCCGCAGCAGCGCCGACACCTCCCACGCCACCGTCGTCTTGCCGACTCCCGCCCGGCCGCCGATGAGCAGTGCCTCCGCATACGCCATGGCGGCAGCGTGCCACCCCGGCCGCGGCGCACGCGAATGGATAAGCGCTCCTGGCCAGGCCCGCAGGCGTGAGCGAGCGGGGCGCCGAGACCGCCGGCGCGGCGGTGTGACGAGCGCGCCGGTCATCGTGACGGTTGTGCCGACGGCCGTGCACGCCGCCGACGGAGGCACCCCGAACCGGCCGCGTGCGGTACACACACTCGGCGCACGGCGCGGGCGGCGGAGGCGAACGCCGTGGTCGGGCCCGCCGAGCCCGTACGGGAGCCGTACGTCCGTGTGGCTGCCGTATCCCCGCCGCCCCGGCCTGCCGGTGATGTCCCGGCGCGACGCGTACCGGGGTGAGCCCGGTGGGCCTTGCCCGGCGGGCGTCCGGCGTGGTCTCGTGGAGCCCTCGCGTGATCGGAGGGATGACGGGTGGAGTCGTCGGCCGGTAGGACCGGCGGGTTGCTGGCCATCAGCGACCTGCATGTGGGATATCCGGAGAACCGGGCCCTCGTGGCCGGGCTGCGCCCGGACTCGGACGCGGACTGGCTGATCGTCGCGGGCGACATCGCGGAGACGGTGGCCGACATCCGCTGGGTCCTCACGACGCTGGCGGACCGGTTCAGCCGGGTGCTGTGGGTCCCGGGCAACCACGAGCTGTGGACCCACCCCAAGGACGAGGTCACCCTGCGCGGAGTGGCGCGCTACGACCATCTGGTCGCGCTGTGCCGGGAGTTGGGCGTGACCTGCCCGGAGGACCCGTACCCGGTGTGGGAGGGCCCGGGCGGCCCGGTGGCCGTGGCACCGCTGTTCCTGCTGTACGACTACTCGTTCCTCCCCGTCGGATGCGCCACGAAGGAGGAAGGGCTCGCCTACGCGCACAAGACGGGCATCGTGTGCAACGACGAATACCTGCTGCACCCGGACCCCTACCCGAGCCGAGAGGCGTGGTGCCGGGCACGGGTGGCCGAGACGGAGCGCCGGCTCGCCGAACTGCCGGACGGGCTGCCGACGGTGCTCGTCAACCACTACCCGCTGGACCGGCACCCGACGGAGGTGCTGTGGTACCCGGAGTTCGCCATGTGGTGCGGCACGCGGCTGACCGCCGACTGGCACCGCAGGTTCCGGGTGCGGACCATGGTCTACGGCCATCTGCACATCCCGCGGACCACCTGGCTGGACGACACCCGTTTCGAAGAGGTGTCCGTGGGCTATCCCCGTGAGTGGCGCAAGCGTCCGGGCCCGCCCGGCAGACTGCGCCGAATTCTGCCGATGGAGGTCGGATCCGGTGATCGAGGAGCTGCTCCCGGAGTCGGTCGTGGCCGTGGACATGCACGGTGACGACGGGATCGAGGAAGCCCCGCTCTACCCCGAGGAAGAGGCGCTTGTGGCCCGGGCCGTGGCCAAGCGGCGCCGCGAGTTCTCCGCCGTGCGCGCCTGCGCCCGGCGGGCCATGGACAAGCTGGGTGTGCCCGCGCAGCCGATCGTGAGCGGCGAGCGCGGCGCCCCGCGGTGGCCGGCCGGCCTGGTCGGCAGCATGACCCACTGCGAGGGTTACTGCGGCGCCGCCCTGGCCCGCGCCACCGACCTGGCCTCCCTCGGCATCGACGCCGAGCCGCACGCCCCGCTTCCCGACGGCGTCCTGGACTCGGTGTCCCTGCCGCAGGAGCGGCGTCGGCTGGGCGAACTGGCCGCGGCCCGGCCCCGGGTGCACTGGGACCGGCTCCTGTTCAGCGCCAAGGAGTCCGTGTACAAGGCGTGGTTCCCGCTCACCGGGCAGTGGCTCGACTTCGGCGAGGCCGACATCGAGATCGTCCCCGAGTCCGGCGGTGGCCCGCGCGGCGGCTTCCGTGCGGCGCTCCTCGTCCCCGGGCCGGTCGTGAACGGCCGCCGGGTCGGCGTCTTCGACGGGCGCTGGGCGGTACGGCGCGGCCTGGTGGCCACGTCGGTGACGGTCCCACACCTCCCCTGAACCCTCGACCGCCGCGCCCCGCCCGACCACACGGCCTGCGCCCAGTCCGTCCGGGCGTACCTCCGCACGAGAGCCCCCGTCAACTCGCGGCCCAGCACACGCCGTGTCCGGGCCGTCGGGCACATGGGTCGCCCTCAAGGGCCGGCCGTCGGGAGTCGCTGCCGTGTTCCGCGCGCCAGGCATGGGCTCTCCCCAGGGGCCGGTCGCCGGGGCTCGGTCGTCCTCAGGCGGCTGTCGGTCGGTCGGGTGGGGCTGTGCGCGTCTGTGCTCGGGTGGGGGCTCGGTCGTCTTCGGGCGGCTGTCGGCCGACGGGTGCGGCTCTCCGCGCCCGCGCTCGGGTGGGGCTCTCCGCGCCCGTGCTCGGGTGGGGCTCTCCGCGCCCGTGCTCGGGTGGGGCTCTCCGCGCCCGTGCTCGGGTGGGGCTCTCCGCGCCCGTGCTCGGGTGGGGCTCTCCGCGCCCGTGCTCGGGTGGGGCTCGGTCGTCTTCGGGCGGCTGTCGGTCGGCCGGGCCGGGCCCTGCGCGTCCGCACCCCCGTCGGGGCTCGGTCGTCGGGGGCAAGTCGCCCTGTCGGGATGACCGTTGGGCATCGGCCGTTCCCAGGGCGGGGGCGTTGGCGGTCAGCCGGGCAGTTCGCCGAAGGCCGGGTGTTTGCGGCGTGTCCTGACCAGCATCGCCCAGAGCGAGAAGACCAGCGGTATAGCGCCGGAGACGATCACCTGGCCGCGGCTGGAGACCAGGCTGTTGGGCGTGCCCAGCAGATAGCCGAGGCCGATGCAGGACCGGGACAGCGCCTGGTAGCAGGCCCAGGCGCTGCCGTGCACCTCGGCGGGCACATGCGAGTGCACCGCGTTGCGCAGCCCGACGTTGCACGCGCCGTTGCCGAAGCCGCCGAGCAGGAACAGCGGGAAGATGATCGCGGCCACCGGGACGATCCCGGCGAACAGCAGCCCCAGCGAGATGGCGAGCACCCCGCCCAGGATCAGCGCGGTGTGCCGGTCGGCCCAGCCCGCGCGGCCCGCGAGCAGCGCCCCGGGGATGCTGCCCAGTGCCCAGGTCGCCAGGAACAGGCCGAAGACGGTGTCGTTGCCGTCGGCGACGTCGCGCAGGTAGTAGACCCCCGCGACCACCTCGATGCTGGTGGCCAGCATCGAGGCGGCCAGGGTGGGCAGCAGCGCACCCACGACCGGCGCGTGCCGCAACGCCCGGTACCCGTCGGAGAGTTTCGCCGAGGGGCGCCGCCCGAGCGTCACGTCGGCGGATCGGGGCACGGCCAGCGCGGTGCACCAGGCCAGGACGAGGAACGAGACGGCGTCGGCGCCGAGCAGCACGGAGGTGCCCCATACCGAGTGCAGGAAGCCCGCCAGCGCGGGACCGAGCAGCCCCGCGGCCGAAAGACCTGCCGTGAGCAGGCTGTTGGCCCGGCCCGTGGACTCCGTGCCGGCCACCACGGGCAGGATCTTGAAGCCGGCGGCCACCGACGCCACACCGGCCAGCCCGGCCACGGCGATCAGCGCCACCCGCAGATGGAAGGCATCGACGGCGGTGGCCGCGCCGAGCGCCAGCGCCTGGGCGACCAGCGCCCACAGACACACGGCCCGGGCGCTGAGCCGGTCCACCAGGGAGCCGATGAGGGGCGCGGCGACGACCGTGGGCACGAGGTCGGCGAGGAACACCTCCGTCACGCCTCCGGGGACGTCGTGGTGCGCCGCGTCCAGCACCATGCCGAGGGAGGCGAGGGAGTCTCCGACGCGGGAGAAGAGCGTCCCGGCGATGAGGATGAGTGCGGGGCCCGGGACGAACATCGTGCGGCGCAGCACGGCGAACGACGTCTTCCGCGTCTTCTGCGTGTCCAATCGATTCCAATCCGTCCGCTTCCGCGTCACCCAGAGGCTGCCTGCCGAACAGATTAGGCCGGTTCGCTCGGCGGGAGGGCGTCCACCGGCCATACGGACACACCACTGTCCGTGGCCTTCGCGGCAGGCGGCTTCCCTGCGCGAGTACCGGTTTCTCGGCCATGAGCGGCACTTCACCGGAAGTCCACATTCCTGCTCCGGGAATCCGCGGAACGCCGGGCAATGCGTGCGCGGCGCCGTGCCGCGCCCGGCCGGTACGGGTGTGGCGCACATCGCCTATTGTGCCCGGGCGTTGACCGCGCTTTTCGGTCAGATGCCGCGGCTGTGCCGGTTTCCCCCGGTCAGCGGCGGTGGCCTGGTGTACCGGCCGGGAATGGGCGCGGCGGTCACCGCGGGTTTGTCGATTCCCGTCGGATGAATGTCCGGAAAATGTCGGACCGCACCGCGGGTGACCCGCCCCGAGCCGTCCTGCGGGCCCGGCAACCGTGAATTCCCGGAAGACCGGGGCGTTTCGAGAGCATCGCGGGTGATCACGGAAGATGACGGAGAATGAAGGAGAATGAAGGAGGAAGTGCTCGAAACGGGACCGGGAGGCAAGTTCCGCTAATCCTCGCCGAATACGGCGGTCACGTCACGGCACTGCCTTCGTGAAGCGACCGCAAGTAAATCGATGACACCCGCTTCGCCGTCCCCATGCGCGCCACGCCCCGGCCGGGGCACCGTCTCAAGGCCCGCCCGGCGGCACGGCGTCGCTCACCGCCGTGCCGCCGACGCGTCGGCCCCGTCAGGGGTATGACACCACCGTGGACGGCGTGGTCGAGGTGCCCGAGGTGGGCGCCCCGGTCTCGTTGATCACGTGCTCGTACTGGCCGTTGCCGCCGAGCGAGACCACGAGCAGGTTGTGGAACCGGATGCCCGGGACGTTCGGGGCGGCGAAGCCGTGGTGCTGCACGATCGTCGGATCGACGTTGTAGTAGCAGTAGCTGCCCAGGCCCCAGCCCTCGTGCGCGGTGACGTTGTCGCCGACCCGGTAGGCGGCGAACCCCTTCACCGAGCCGTTCTGGACCGCCGCCTGGTTCGGTGCGTCGTACGCCTTCTCGTTCTGGAAGAAGACGGTGCGGCCCCGCTGACCGAACCACTGCACGTCGTACTTGTTGAAGTGCTCCACGAACAGGCCGGTGGCGAGCACGTCGTCGCCGTTGACGACGACGCCGTAGTCGGCCCGGTTGGTGTCCCAGCCGACACCGGTGCCGTGGTCGGCGCGCCACACCCAGGTGTGGTCCACGACGGTGTGCCGGCTGTTGATCACCATGCTGGTGGTGGCCCGGCCCGCGCCGGCACCGCCGATCCGGATGAACACGTCCTGCACGGTGATCGGGTCGGCCGAGTGGTCCCGGGACGCGCCGGTGGGCCCGACCTCCAGCAGGGTGGGGGAGTTGACCGGCCCGGCGTCGATCAGGAAGCCCGCGAGACGCACCCCGTCCACGTCCGCCACCTTCACCGCGGTGACGCCGTTGTCGGGCACGATCGTGGCGTATCCGAGGCCGAGCACCACGGTGTCGGCGTTGGCGACCTGGATCGGCCGGTCGACGTGGTAGATCCCCGGGGTGAGCAGCAGATGCAGGCCCTGGGCGAGCGCCTGGTTGAGGGTGGCCGCGCTGTCGCCGGGCTTGGCGACGTAGAACTGGGACAGCGCCAGGGACGTGCCGTGCGGGGTGCCGTTGCCCCAGGTGACCCCGCGGGCGCCGGTCCGCTTCTCCGGCAGGAAGACGCGGTACTCGCCACCGCTGAGGTACAGGAACGGCTTCTCCCGGGAGACGGGGGTGGTGTCCAGCGTGGTGTACGGCGGATTCGGGAAGGTCTGCGCGGGGGCGCCCTCGACTCCGGAGAACACCATGTTCCACACGCCGTTGAGCCAGCCGCCGATCGCGCTGTCGCGGGTGTACCACTGCTGCTGCGAGTACGGCCCGACCTGGCCGTCGATCCGGCTGTCCGCGATGTAGCCGCCACTCGCCCAACCGTAGCCGGAGGGAGCCAGGTTGAGTCCGCCGCGGACATGCATGCGGCGGAACGGCGCGGCCTGGGCGACCGCCCAGCGGTTGGTGCCGTTGACCGGCACCAGGGCCAGGTTCTCCGCCGAACGCCAGAAGTTCTGCGTGGCGTTGCCGTTGAACCAGCCCGCGTCGACCGTGACGTCACCGTTGATGGTCGTGTCGTCGGGGGACAGGCCGAGGCCCGCGATGGAGGTGTAGAAGCCGAGCTGCGCGTTGAGGCCGTGGTAGGTGCCGGGTTTGAACAGCAGCGCGTAGCGGCCGGTGCCGAACTGAGCCGACTCCTGCTGCCGGAACACCTCGTCCAGCCGGGCCTGGATGTTCGGTGTCGACGGGTCGAACACGATGACGTTGGGGCCGAGGTCACCGCCGCCGGGCAGCGCGGACGGGCGCCTGCGGGACGGAACGGCCGAAGGGGGAGCGGTCGATGGGGGAGCGGCCGATGCCGGAGTGGCCGACGCGGTGGTCGGCAGGCCCGCGACCGCGGTGGCCGCCGCTGCCGCGGCGCCGAGGACGGCTCTGCGGCCCGGGGGAGGGGAGGTTGGGGGCATGCGCGGCTCTCCTGGTTCAGGAAGTGAACGAAGTGGGGGTGGGGAGCGCTCTCTCGCGGTTGGATGCTTCATTGGTGTGAACGAGGCGTCAAGAGCCGCGACCGAGATTCCCCGCGATTTTGCTGATGAGCCGTCAATTCGGCTTCGCCGCCTTCGAGAAGTGAGAACGGCGGCCTTCTGATCCTTGTGTCCGATCCCTTGACACCCTCGCGGCCCGCCTCAACACTCCAGCGATGGGAGAGCGCTCTCCCGGACGCTCTCCGGGCACCGCCCCACGCTCTCCCCGTACACCCCCTGCACCCCGTACCTCGGGGACCCCCACGCACCCCCACTCCCGTACAGGAGCCCTCCATGGCACGGAGACCGAAGACCGTCTCGGGCGCGCTGATCGCGGGCGCGTTACTGTTCACCTCGCTCGGCCTCGGCGGCATCGCACGGTCGGCGGCGAACGCCCCCGCGGAGCACACCGGCCACGCGGGACACGTCATGGCGGCGTCGACCGCGTACTCGCCCGAGGACCCCGACGGCGACGGCTACATCCCGGCGCAACCGCCGGTCACCGGTGTCACCCCATCCACCCAGAACCCGCCGCACCGCTACTTCCACGAGTTCCAGGCCAACTGCTCGGTCAGCCACACCAGGCCCGACGACCCGATCGTCTACCCGCAGCAACCCGGCAAGTCCCATGACCACACGTTCCTGGGCAACACCACCACGAACGCCGGCAGCACGACCGCCTCGCTCGCCGCCGGCACCACCACCTGCAAGGCGCCGGGCGACCGCTCGGGCTACTGGGTGCCCACCCTGTACCAGGGCGACCGGCCGGTGCCGCCGGCCGGCCCGCAGGTCATCTACTACAAGGCCGGCGTCACCGACTACACCAGCGTCCGCCCCTTCCCGAAGGGCCTCAGGTTCGTCGTCGGCGATCCGCTGCAGACCGCGGACGAGTTCCGGGCCCACCGCGGCTTCGTGGAGGGCTGGGAGTGCGGCGACAGCTACTTCAACACCGACGTCCCCGCGAGCTGCCCCGACCGTGCCGACGTCCAGCTCAACATCCGCTTCCAGGCGCCGAGTTGCTGGGACGGACGGTACCTGGACACGCCCGACCACCGGAGCCACATGGCCTACCCGGTGGTCAAGCCCGGCACCAACGACAACGTCTGCCCCGCCGACCACCCGGTCGCCCTGCCGATGATCGAGTTCAAGATGGCGTTCCCGGTCAACGGCGACCTCTCCCGGGTGCGGCTGGCCAGCGGACGGGGCTACTCCTACCACTACGACTTCTTCAACGCCTGGGACGACGCCACCCTCAGGGCGCTCGTCGACCACTGCGTCGTCGGCGGACTGCAGTGCGACGCGCGAGGCTATGACGAGACACACCCGGAGGCGGGCGCGGCACTGGACGAGAACTACGAGCTTCCCTGAGCCCCCGCGGCACCCCTGCCGAGACACCCGCAGCATCCCCCGCACACCGGAGCGACCCCATGACCCCACCCCCGCTCACCCGCGCGCGCCGCCTCGCGGCGCCCCTCACCGCCGGCGTCCTGACCGCCTGCGCCCTCACCGCCCTGCCCGCCGCCCCGGCGCACGCCGCGGGCAGCGTCGTCCGGGTGACCGGCGGCCAGGGCGCCTGGCAGCTGACCGTGGACGGACAGCCGTACCAGATCAAGGGCCTCACCTGGGGCCCGGCCGTCGCCGATGCCGACCGCTATCTGCCGGACCTGCGGTCCATGGGCGTCAACACCATCCGCACCTGGGGCACCGACGCCACCAGCAAGCCGCTGTTCGACTCCGCCGCCGCCCACGGGATCAAGGTCATCGCGGGCTTCTGGCTCCAGCCCGGCGGCGGCCCGGGCAGCGGCGGCTGCGTCGACTACGTCACCGACACCGCCTACAAGGACCAGATGCTCGGCGAGTTCTCGAAGTGGGTGCGGACCTACAAGGACAACCCCGGCGTGCTCATGTGGAACGTGGGCAACGAGTCGGTGCTCGGACTCCAGAACTGCTACGGCGGCGACGCACTGGAGCGACAGCGCGACGCCTACACGGCCTTCGTCAACGACGTCGCGAAGGCGATCCACGCCGTCGATGCCGACCACCCGGTCACCTCCACCGACGCCTGGGTCGGCGCCTGGCCCTACTACCGGCGCAACGCGCCCGACCTCGATCTGTACGCCGTCAACGCCTACAACGCGGTCTGTGACATCAGATCCGCGTGGGAGCAGGGCGGGTACACCAAGCCGTACATCGTCACCGAGACCGGGCCCGCGGGCGAGTGGGAGGTGCCCGACGACACCAACGGCGTGCCGCTGGAGCCCACCGACCGGGCCAAGGCCGACGGGTACACCCGGGCCTGGAACTGCGTCACCGGACACCGGGGCGTCGCGCTCGGCGCCACCATGTTCCACTACGGCACCGAGCACGACTTCGGCGGCATCTGGTTCAACCTGCTGCCCGCCGGCCAGAAGCGGCTGTCCTACTACGCGGTGAAGAAGGCGTACGGCGCCGACACCTCGCGCGACAACACCCCGCCGGTCGTCTCCGACCTGGCCGTCGAGGGCGACCCGGGCGCGGTGCCGGCGGGCCGTGACGTGACCCTCGCCGTGCGCGCCACCGACCCGGACGGTGACGCGCTGTCCTACGAAGTCCTCGACAACAGCATGTACATCGACCAGAGCAAGAACCTCGCCTCGCTGCCCTTCGCCGACCTCGGGGGCGGCCGGCTGCGGTTCACCGCGCCGGACCGGCCCGGAGTCTGGAAGATCTATGTGAAGGTGACGGACGGCCACGGCAACGTCGGCGTCGAGACCCGCTCCGTCCGGGTCGTCGTGCCCCCGGTGGACGGTACCGACGTGGCCCTGCGCAGACCGGCCACCGCCTCCTCCTACCAGCCGAGTTACGGCGACTGCCCCTGCACGCCCGGCAACGCGGTCGACGGCGACCCGAACACCCGCTGGGCCAGCGACTGGAGCGACCCCCAGTGGATCCAGGTCGACCTCGGCGGCCGCACCTCGTTCCGGCACGTCCGACTGGTCTGGGAGACCTCCTACGCGAAGGCGTACACCGTCCGGACCTCCGACGACGGGCAGAACTGGCGGACCCTGCGCACGGTGACCGACGGCAACGGCGGCGTCGACGACCTCGACGTCACCGGCACCGGACGCTACGTCCGCGTCGACGGCACGCAACGCGGCACCGGTTGGGGCTATTCGCTGTACGAGTTCGGCGTCTACACCTGACGCGCACCGCGGACGCATGGCGCCGGCAGAGCGCTCTATGTCCTTGCGGCGCCGTGCGGCTAGGGTGCGGACATGAGCGCCAGGACCCCGACGCTGGAGGACGTCGCCCGGGAGGCCGGAGTCTCCCGGGCGACCGTGTCCCGGGTCGTCAACGGCGTGCGCAACGTGGACCCCGCGATCCAGGAGGTGGTCCGCCGGGCCATCGAGCGGACGGGGTACGCACCGAACAGGGCCGCCCGCGCACTGGTGACCCGGCGCGCCGAGACCGTCGCCCTGGTGGTGTCCGGCGCCGGGGACGCCTCGGACGCGACCCAGAACGCCTTCGCCGCACGGGTGTTCGCCGATCCGTTCTTCGGCCGGGTGGTCGGCGGGGTCGTCGGCTTCCTGCGTCCGCGCTCCATGCACCCGGTGCTGATGTTCGCCGAGTCGGCCCCGGCCCGGCAGGAGGTGCTGACGTATCTCCGGCAGGGCCGGGCCGACGGGGCGCTCGTGGTCTCCTCGCACGCCGACGACCCGCTCCCCGCGCTGCTCGCCGACGCGGGACTGCCCGCGGTGCTGTTCGCCCGGCCCTCGCGGCCCGTGCCGCTCAGCCATGTGGACCTCGCCCACCGGGACGGGGGCCGCCTCGCCGCCGAGCATCTGCTGGCCCGTGGCCGCCGTCAGCTCGCCACGATCACGGGGCCGTTGGCGGTGGCCGCGAGCCAGGAGCGGCTGGCCGGCTTCCGTGACACGCTGGCCCGGCACGGCCGTTTGTACGTGCCGGTCGCCGAGGGCGGCTTCACGCTGGACAGCGGCATCGCGGCCATGTCCGGCCTGCTGGCCGAACACCCCGACGTGGACGGTGTGTTCGTCGCCAACGACCTCATGGCGCAGGGCGCCTGCCAGCTGCTGCGCGAGCGGGGCCGGCGGGTCCCCGAGGACGTGGCGGTGGTCGGCTTCGACGACTCCGGTGTCGCCGTCACCTGCCGTCCCCGGCTCACCACCGTCCGCCAGCCCGTCGAGGACATGGCCGCGGCGATGGCCCGCCTGCTCGACGAACACGTACGCGGCATCCGGACCGAACCGACGTCACTCGTCTTCGACCCCACCCTGGTGATACGGCAGTCCACATGACCCTCCGGGGCGCAGCGGTTGTCTGCTCGGCGAGTCGACCGGTAGGGCAACGGTGCTCTTGGCCGTGCGCTTGCGAGCGGCGGCGTCGCGGGCGTGCTCGGCGTGCGCAGGGGGTGGGGTGTGGTGAAGTGCGGGTTTAACTCGGGGAGTTGACTGGTCGCGCGGATCAGCCGTTCCGGCGGCGCCGTCGCGGGCCTGGTCCGGGCGCCGCCACCAAAGTCTTCTCGGCGGAGGGGCGTTCGGCGAGCGTCGGCGGTGACCCGGGAGTGCGCGGCCTGCTCGGCGAGTTGACCTGTCGGGGCTGGCAGCCCTCCAGCGGTGTCGCGACCGGGCCGGTGCTCTGGCGGTGCGCCGGCGAGCGGTGGCGTCGTGGGTGTGCTCGGTGGTCCCGCCGACGCCCTGGCGGTACGGCGCCAACGGTTTCTTGGCGCAGGCGAGTCCGGTGTGCGCGGGGGTGGGCGTGGTGAAGTGCAGGCCCCATTCAGGGAGTTGATCCGCCGGGCCTGGCAGTGCTCCGGCGGTGCCGCGGGCGGGCCGGGGCATGTCGGCGTCGTACCGGTGTGGTGGCAACCGTCCCTCGGTGCGGGGGAGTTCGGCGGGCGGCCAAGGGGGCCGGTCGTCGAGACACAACCGTTGCAGAGGGGCCGTCCGTTCTTTCGTCGCAGCTCATCCGCCGTACGGCAGCCCCGTGCCCCCGGCCGGACGGCCGCCCGGTCAGATACCTGTGCCGGATGCCTTGACGGCCGTTTCCGGCGGGGTTTAACTCACGTCCTAAATTAAGCCATGAGGGGGTTCGTGAGGCGAAACGGGGTGTCGCCTCCCGCAGACCGTCCTTTCGGCCCTCGACTCCCGGAAAGGGACACCAGGAGCCATGCGCAGCATCCGAGCCGCGGCCGTAGGCGCCGTCACCATGTCCGTCGCCCTTGCCGCCACGGCCTGCGGAGGCGGATCGTCGAGCGGCGGGTCCGACGACTCGCCGAAGACCCTCACCTACTGGGCCTCCAACCAGGGCGCGAGCATCGCGGTCGACAAGAAGGTCCTCAAGCCCGAACTCGACAAGTTCGAGCAGCAGACCGGGATCAAGGTGAAGCTGGAGGTCGTTCCCTGGTCGGACCTGCTCAACCGGATCCTCACGGCGACCACCTCAGGGCAGGGCCCCGACGTGCTGAACATCGGCAACACCTGGAGCGCGTCGCTGCAGGCCACCGGCGCCCTGCTGCCCTGGGACGCGAAGAACCTCGACAAGATCGGCGGCAAGGACCGCTTCGTCGACTCGGCGCTCGGCTCCACCGGGGCCGACGGCCAGGACCCGGCCGCGGTGCCGCTGTACTCGATGGCCTACGCGCTCTACTACAACAAGGAGATCTTCGCCGCGGCCGGCATCGACAAGCCCCCGGCCACCTGGGACGAACTGGTCGCCGACGGCGAGAAGATCAAGGCGAAGGGCAAGTCGGTGCTCGGCGCCGAGGGCGCGAACGTCTCCGAGAACATCCACCACGTCTTCGTCTTCGCCAAGCAGCACGGCGCCGACTTCTTCACCGCCGACGGCAAGCCCGACTTCACCGCCGACAACGTGGTCGCCGCGGTCAAGCAGTACGTCGACCTGATGGCCAAGGACAAGGTCATCCCGACCGGCGACGCCGAGTACGCGCAGAACCAGTCGGTCAGCGACTTCGCCAAGGGCAAGCAGGCGATGCTGCTGTGGCAGTCGGCCGCCGCCAACCTCAAGTCCCAGGGCATGAGCGAGGACAGCTACGGCATCGCCCCGGTGCCCGTGCGGTCCGGCGCCCCCGGCACCGGCACCCAGATCAACTCGATGGTCGCCGGCATCAACATCGCCGTGTTCAAGAACACCCATAACCTCGACGGCGCCACCGAGTTCGTGAAGTTCATGACCAGCGACGAGGAACAGAAGATCCTCAACACGGCCTACTCCTCCATCCCGCCGGTCAAGGACGCGCAGGCGGACCCCGCCTTCAGCGCCCCGGCGAACGCCGTGCTGAAGGACACCCTCGCCAAGAGCGCCGCCGCGCTGCCCCAGGTCGCCTCCGAGTCGCAGTTCGAGACGGCGGTCGGCACGGCCGTCAAGGAACTGTTCGCCGACGCCGCGGCGGGCCGCGCGGTCACCACCGACTCGGTGCGGGCCAAGCTCGAAAAGGCCCAGCAGCAGATGCCGGCGAAGTGAGCACGATGACCGCCACCGTCCCGACGCAGACCGGCGCCCGGACCGTGCGCGCGGGCTCCCCCGGTGCGGCGCGCGGCCCGCGACGCACCGGGCGGATCCGCCGCACCGCACTGCCGTACCTGCTGCTTCTGCCCGCCCTGCTGCTCGAACTCCTCGTCCATCTGGTGCCGATGGCCATCGGCATCGTGATGAGCTTCAAGGAGCTGACCCAGTTCTTCATCCGCGACTGGGGCGCCGCCCCCTGGTCCGGACTCGACAACTACCGGATGTCGGTGGACTTCGACGCCCCGGTCGGCGAGGCCCTGCTGCACTCCTTCGCGGTCACCGTCGGTTTCACCCTGCTGTCGGTCGGCCTGTGCTGGCTGATCGGCACGGCCGCCGCGGTCTGTATGCAGGACACCTTCCGCGGCCGGGGCCTGCTGCGCGCCCTGTTCCTCGTGCCGTACGCGCTGCCCGTGTACGCCGCCGTCATCACCTGGGTGTTCATGTTCCAGCACGACAACGGGCTGGTGAACCACGTCCTGCACGACCAGTTGCACCTCACCGACAAGCCGTCCTTCTGGCTGATCGGCGACAACAGCTTCTGGGCCCTGCTGACGGTGTCCGTGTGGAAGGGCTGGCCGTTCGCCTTCCTCATCGTCATGGCCGGGCTCCAGAACATCCCCAGGGAGCTGTACGAGGCCGCCGCGCTGGACGGCGCCGGGATGCGGCAGCAGATCCGGCGCATCACCCTGCCGTCGCTGCGCCCGGTCAACCAGGTCTTGGTCCTGGTGCTGTTCCTGTGGACGTTCAACGACTTCAACACGCCCTATGTGCTGTTCGGCAAGGCCGCGCCCGAGGCCGCGGACCTCATCTCCGTGCACATCTACCAGGCGTCGTTCGTCACCTGGAACTTCGGCACCGGCTCGGCGATGTCGGTCCTGCTGCTCCTGTTCCTGCTCGTCGTGACGGGCGGGTATCTGCTGCTCACCTCGCGCGGACGGAGGGCCGCCGATGTCTGACCCCAGATCGCCGATGGCCCCGCCGCGTTCCTTCCTGTGGTCCCGGCGGATCTTCCTCACCCTGCTCACCGGTTTCGTCCTGGTGCCGGTGTACGTCATGCTCTCCAGCTCGCTGAAGCCGCTCGCCGATGTCACCGGCACGTTCCGCTGGCTGCCCAGCGGGCTGACGATCCGCCCGTACATCGACATCTGGTCGACGGTGCCGCTCGCCAAGTACTTCGTGAACTCGCTGATCGTGGCGGGCGCGGCCACCGTCTGCTCGGTGGTGGTCGCGGTGTTCGCCGCGTACGCGGCCAGCCGCTACTCCTTCCGCGGCAAGCGGGTGTTCACGGTGACCGTGCTGTCGACGCAGATGTTCCCCGGCATCCTGTTCCTGCTGCCGCTGTTCCTCATCTACGTCAACATCGGCAACGCCACCGGCATCGCCCTGTTCGGCTCGCGCGGCGGGCTGATCCTGACCTACCTCACCTTCTCGCTGCCGTTCTCCATCTGGATGCTCATCGGGTACTTCGACTCGGTGCCGCGCGATCTCGACGAGGCCGCGCTGGTGGACGGCTGCGGACCGCTCGGCGCGCTGTTCCGGGTCGTGGTTCCGGCCGCGATCCCCGGCATCGTCGCGGTCGCCGTCTACGCGTTCATGACCGCCTGGGGCGAGGTGCTGTTCGCCTCGGTGATGACCAACGAGACCACCCGCACCCTCGCCGTCGGCCTGCAGGGCTACTCCACGCTCAACGACGTCTACTGGAACCAGATCATGGCCGCCTCGCTCGTCGTCAGCGTGCCCGTCGTGGCCGGTTTCCTCCTGCTGCAGCGCTATCTCGTCGCCGGGCTGACCGCGGGAGCCGTCAAGTGACGCACCGTCAGGCCGCCGCCCCGGCCCCTCGTGAAGGGACTTCCGTGTCCGACCGCATCGACCTCGCCGCGCTTCCGCACGACTTCCTGTGGGGCACGGCCACATCGGCGTACCAGATCGAGGGAGCCGTCGCCGAGGACGGCCGCTCCCCGTCGATCTGGGACACCTTCGCGCACACCCCCGGCAGGACCCACGGCGGCGACCACGGCGACATCGCCTGCGACCACTACCACCGCTGGCGCGAGGACATCGACCTGATGCGCCGGCTCGGCACCAACGCCTACCGGCTGTCCGTGGCCTGGCCGCGAGTGCTGCCCGGCGGCGACGGCCCGGTCAACCCGCGGGGCCTCGACTTCTACGACCACCTGGTCGACGCCCTGCTGGCGGCCGGCATCACCCCCTGCGTCACCCTCTACCACTGGGACCTGCCGCAGGTCCTCCAGGACCGCGGCGGCTGGCCCGAACGGGACACCGCCGAGCACTTCGCGGTGTACGCCGAGGCCGTGGCCGCCCGGCTCGGCGACCGTGTGCGGCACTGGGCCACCCTCAACGAGCCCTCCTGCTCGGCCTGGATCGGCCATCTGGAGGGCACGATGGCCCCCGGCCTGACCGACCTGACCGCAGCGGTCCGCGCCTCCTACCACCTGCTCCTCGGCCACGGGCTCGCCACACAGGCACTGAGGGCCGCCGCGCCCGGCGCCGAGGTCGGCATCGTCAACAACCTCTCCACCGTGCACCCGGCCAGTGACCGCCCCGAGGACGAGGCCGCCGCCCGACGGCACGACGGGCACGTCAACCGCTGGTGGCTCGACCCGGTCCACGGCCGCGGCTTCCCGGCCGACATGCGCGAGGTGTACGGCGTGGCACTGCCCGAGCGCCCGGGAGACCCGGAGACGATCGCCGCGCCGCTGGACTGGCTCGGCCTCAACTACTACTTCCCGGCGCACGTGGCCGACGACCCGGCCGGTCCCGCGCCCCGCGCCCGCGAGGTGCGCCGCCCCGGCGTCCCGCGCACCGGCATGGACTGGGAGATCGACGCGAGCGGCATCGAGACGCTGCTGCTGCGGCTCACCCATGAGTACGGGGCCCGCAGGATCTACGTCACCGAGAACGGCTGCGCCTACCCGGACGTGGTACGCGCCGACGGCGGCGTCGACGACCCCGAGCGCCAGGACTATCTGCTCGGACACCTCGCGGCCTGCGCCTCAGCGGCCGGCAGGGGCGCCCCGCTGGCCGGCTACTTCGCCTGGTCGCTGCTCGACAACTTCGAGTGGGCCTACGGCTACGACAAGCGTTTCGGCCTGGTCCACGTGGACTACCGCACCCAGGCGCGCACCATCAAGGGCACCGGACACCGCTACGCGGACATCATCTGCCGCCACCGGAGCCAGACCCCCCACGCCGCCTGAGCCGGAGCCGGGGAGCGAGGCGAGGGCGAGGTGATCACCACCGCAACTTAATGCATATGATGTGCAAGTGCGTGAGATCATCATCAGGAGTGCGGGGCCCGAGGACATCGGTGGTGTGCGCGGTGTCATGCTCGACACCGTCTACCGGGACTTCGGCACCGGGTACGTGCCACGGTGGCACGAGGACATCGTCGATCCGCTGAGCGCCTACGTCCTGCCCGAGCGGCACGCGCTGCTCGTCGCCGTGGATGCGGCCCGCGGGGAGGTCGTGGCGACCGCCGCGCTCGACTCCCGCGGGCCCGCGCATCCGCCCAATCCGCTGCGGCTGGCCCGGCGTTACCCGTCCGGGCGGACCGCCCAGCTGCGCCGGGTGTATGTGCGGCCCGAGTACCGCAGGCGCGGCCTCGCCCGACGGCTGGTGACCGAGCTGCTGGCGTTCGCCGCGGCGGACGGCGGCTACCGGTCCGTGTATCTGCACACCGACCCGGCCGTGCCCGGCGCCGAGGCGTTCTGGCGGTCCCTCGGCACGGTCGTGCACGACGAGCGCGCCGACGCCGGCGGCGGACAGGGCATCGTGCACTTCGAGATACCGATGGGGCGGTGAACCGTGCGGCCCCGACTGCCCCGCCTCCCGCGCCGTACCCGGACGGTCTGCGCCCTGCTCCTCGCCCCGCTGCTGGCCGGCTGCTTCGCCTCCGACGGTGACACGCCGGGCGGCGACGCCCAGGACGGCCGGCGGCTCCGGGTCGCCCTCGCCTTCCCGCCCGCCGAACGGCTCTCCCCGTACGGCGCCGACGCCACCATCCTCAGCCGGCTCGGCGTCACCGAGGGACTGACCGCGCTGGACGGCAACGGCGCCGCGGCGCCCGCGCTCGCCCGGTCCTGGCGGCGCGACGGCGACCGCGCCTGGGTGTTCACCCTGCGCGAGGCCGCCTTCCACGACGGCGGCGACGTCACCCCGGCCGCCGTCGTCACCGCCCTCACCCACGCCGCCAAGGCCAGGCCCGCGCCCGCCGCCCTGTCCGGCGTCACGCTGACCGCGACGGCCGAGGGCGACCGGAACGTGCGCATCACCACCGGCCGGCCCGACCCGATCCTGCCGCTGCGGCTGTCCAGCCCGAGCCTCGCCGTCCTGTCCCAGCGGGCGTACGGGCCGAGCGGCGACGCCGACCCCGTCGGCACCGGCACCGGCCCCTTCACGCTCACCGAGGTCAGCGGCGCCACCGCCGCCACCCTCGGCCGGTTCGACGACTACTGGGGCGGCCGGGCCCAGGCGGCCGGCGTCGACGTCCGGTTCATCGCCGACGGCACCGCACGGGCCAACGCCCTGCGCACCGGCGAGGTCGACGTCGCCGAGGCGATCCCCGTCGCCCAGGCCGCCACCCTCGATGCGGGGGCCCGGCGCGAGACCGCCACCACCCGGACCACCAGCCTGCTCCTCAACAGCTCGTCCGGCCCGTTCGAGGACCCCGCGCTGCGTGCCGCCGCCCGCGCGGCCGTCGACACCCAGGGCCTGGCCGAAGACGTCTACGAGTCCCACGCCGACCCCGGCGCCGGCCTGTACGGGCCCGCCGTGACCTGGGCCGACGGCAGACACCTCGAACCCGTCGGCCGCTCCCGCCCGAAGGCGCCGCACGGCGCCGCCGTGACCCTCGCCACCTACGACAACCGGCCCGAACTCCCCGAGGTCGCCCAAGTGCTCAAGCAGCAACTGGAGCGGGCCGGGTTCCGGGTCCGCCTGGTGGTGCGGGAGTACGCGCGCCTGGAGGGCGACGCGCTCGCCGGGAAGTTCGACGCGCTCGTCCTCGCCCGTAACAGCCTCGTCGACACCGGCGACCCCGTCGCCGTCCTCGCCAGTGACTACGGCTGCGACGGCGGCTACAACCTGGCGCGGCTGTGCGACAAAAACGTCGACCGGGCGGTCGCCGCGGCCGAGGCCACGGCCGACGCCGCGCAGCGGCAGGCCGCCGCCCTCGCCGCCGAGGCCCGCATCCTCGGCACCGACGCCGTCGTACCCCTCGTCCACCAGCGCGTCATCACCGGCGTCGGCACCTCGGTCAAGGGCGTGCTCCTCGACCCGTACGAGCGCACCCTCGTCGGCACCGGCACCCGGCGCTGACCCATGAGGACCATGCTGTGGCGGGCCGGCCTCGCCCTCGCCCTGGTGTGCGGGATCGGCCTGCTGCCCTGGCTGTCGCACACCGACCCGGCGCGCACCGTCCTCAAGGCCCGCGCCCAGGACCGGGAACCGACACCCGAGGTGCTGGCCGACATCCGGGCCGGACTCGGCCTCGACGACGGGCCGCTGCCGCTGCTCGGACGGTGGCTGGCCGGTCTTGCCCGCGGCGACGCCGGGCGGTCCTGGATCTCCGGCGCCGACGTCGCCCCGGACGTCCTGCGGGCGCTCGGCGCCTCCCTGCTGCTGATGGCGGTCGCCGGCCTGGTCGCCGTCTGCACCGCCGCCGCGGTGTGCGCCCGCACGCTGTGGACGGCGGCCCGGGGCGGGCGGCGGCGGCCCGCCGGCACCGGCTCCGCCGTGCTCGCCGCGCTCCCCGAATTCCTCACCGCCTCCGTGCTCGCCACCGTCGTCGGCGTCCACCTCGGCTGGCTGCCCGCCCTCGGCTGGTACGGGCCCCGCTGGACGGTGCTGCCCGCGCTCGCCCTGGGACTGCCCGCCGGGGCCGTGCTCGGCCGGCTCCTGGACGACCTGCTGCCCGGCGCCTTCGGCGAACCCTGGGCGCGGGCCGCCGCCGCCCGCGGACTGCCCGGCCGGCGCATCGCCCGTCACGCGCTGCGCCGCTGCGTGCCCCAACTGCTGCCGAACGCCGCGCTGTTCGTCGTCGGTCTCACCGGAGGCGCCGTCGCCGTCGAGCAGGTCTTCGACATACCCGGCCTCGGCCGCACCACCCTCCAGGCGGCCCTCGCCCAGGACCTGCCGGTCCTCCAGGCCGGCGCCCTCGCCCTGCTGCTGCTCGGCGCCGCCGCCTCGGGCGGCGCCCGCCTCGCGGCCCGGCTGCTGACCGGCCCCGCCCTGCGCGACGGCGCCCTGCTCAGCCTGCACCGGCCCGCCCCGCCCACCCACCGCACCCTGCCCCTCGTGCTCGGCGCGGCGCTCCTCGGCACCGTCGCCCTCGGCCTGCCCCGCGACCCGCTCGCCGTCGACACCGGCGCACGGCTCGAACCCCCGTCCGCACGGCATCCGTTGGGCACCGACGCGCTCGGCCGCGACCTGCTCGCGCGGGTCGCCCACGGCGCCCTCGACACCCTGCTGCCGGCCCTCGCCGTCAGCGCCGCCGCACTCCTCGCCGGGGTGCTGCTCGGACTGCTGCCCCGGCTGTCCACGCCGCTCGTCGACACCGTCAACGCCGTACCGGCCGTCCTCGCCGCGCTCCTGGTCACCGCGGTGGCGGGCGGCGGCCCCGGCACACCCGCACTCGCCGTGACGGCGGTCGCCTGGGCCCCGCTCGCCGCGCACACCGCCGCGCTGCTGCGGCAGGAACGCGCCACCCTGCACATCACGGCCACCCGCGCCCTCGGCGCGAGTGGCGGCCACCTGCTGCGCCATGAACTGCTGCCCGCGGTGCTCCCGCCCGTCGTCCGGCACGCCCTGCTCCGGCTGCCCGGCGTCGCCCTCGCCCTGGCCTCCCTCGGCTTCCTCGGCCTCGGCGCCCAGCCGCCCTCCCCGGAATGGGGACGGCTCCTCGCCGAGAACCAGCCGTACGCGGAACGCGCGCCCTGGGCCGTCCTCGCACCCGCCGCGCTCCTCGCCCTGCTCGGCGCGCTGGCGGTGACCGCCGCGGGCGGGCTGCGCCGGCCGCGCCCGAGGTCCCGCGGCGCACAACCGTCCCTGCCCGCGGCCGAGGCGACCGCCCGATGACCGCACACGCCGCCGGCCCGCGGACCGGGGGCGCGCCCCTCACTCCGCTGCTGCGCCTGCTGATCCTCACCCAACTCGCCTTCAACATCGGCTTCTTCGCCGTCCTGCCGTTCCTCGCCGAACACCTCGGGCAGGCGATGGGCATGGCCGGCTGGCTGGTCGGTCTCGTCCTCGGCCTGCGCACCTTCAGCCAGCAGGGGCTCTTCGTGGTGGGCGGGGCGCTCGCCGACCGGTACGGCATCCGGCCCGTCGTCCTCACCGGCTGCGCCCTGCGGATCGCCGGATTCGTCTGGCTCGGCCACGCCGAACGGACCTGGGCGGTGATCTGCGCCGTGCTGCTCATCGGGTTCGCCGCGGCCCTGTTCTCACCCGCCGTGGAGTCCGAGGTGGCCCGGCAGGCGGTGGTGCGGGAGGAGTCGGGCGGCGGGCCGCGCACCCGCGTCCTCGCCCTGTTCACGGTCGCCGGGCAGGCGGGGGCGTTCCTCGGGCCGCTGCTCGGCGCGCTGCTGCTGACCGCCGACTTCCGCACGGTGTGCCTGACCGGCGCCGGAATCTTCGTCCTCGTCCTCGCCGGGCACGCCCGGCTGCTGCCGCAGCACATCCCCGGCCGGGACCGTCGGCCGGTGGCCGGCGGCGCGCGGGGCCTGCTGCGCAACCGCCGTTTCCTCGCGCTGTGCTGCGCCTACGGCGCCTATCTGCTCGCCTACAACCAGCTCTATCTCGCGCTGCCCGCCGAGGTGGCCCGTGCCACCGGCTCGCAGGCCCCGCTGGCCTGGCTGTTCGCGCTGTCCTCGCTGCTGGTCGTGGCCGTCCAACTGCCCGTGACCCGCTGGGCGGGCCGGCGGCTCACCCCCCGCCGGTCCATGGCGGCCGGGCTGCTGCTGGTCGCCGCCGGTTTCGCGGCCGTCGCGGCGGTGCGCCCCGCGGCCCCGACCGGCACCGCGGGACTGCTGCCCGCCGTGGTCCTCGTCGTGCTGCTCACCCTCGGTCAGATGCTCATCGCGCCCGTCGCCCGCGCCTGGGTGCCCGACCTCGCCGAGGACGGCAGGCTCGGCCTCTACACGGGGGCGCTGTCCTCGCTGTCGGGGCTGATCGTGCTGGCCGGCAGCGCGGCCACCGGCACCCTCCTCGACAGTCCGCTCCCGCCGGCCGTGCCCTGGCTGGCGCTGGCCGCCGTACCGGCCGTGGCCATCGCCCTGCTGCCCCGCCCGGCACACCCCTCCCGGGGGCCCGAACGCGCCGCCGGTCCCGCCGCCGCGCGGTCCCGCCGTCCGCGCAAGAACCCCGCGCCCTGAGAGCGCCCCCGGCGATGCGCAGCCCGTGTGGTCCGGCCTTCGTCGCAAGGGCCCCTCGCTTTGAGGGCGCCCCCCCGGTGGTGTGCAGCCCGCGTGGTTTCGCCGTTCGTGCAAGGCCGCCTCGCTTTGAGGGTGTCTCCGATGGTGCGCAGACCGCGCGTGCCCGGCGTTCGCGGGTGGATCCGGGGTGGCCGCCGCCGGGCGTGGGTGCGTCGGGAGCACGGCCGCCGACCGGCGACCCGGCCGCGAACGCGCAGCCCCGGCCGCCTCGCCCCCCGCGGCCTCCAACACCCGCACGGCGCCCGGCCGTGTGCAGGACCGACACCCCCGGCTGTGTGCTGGACGGTCATCGCCCGGCCGTCCGCCGGACCGTCACCGCCTGGCCACGCGCCGGATGGTCAGCGCCCGGCCGCTTGCCGTACGGTCATCGCCCGGCCGTCCGCCGGACCGTCACCGCCTGGCCGTCCGTCGGACCGTCAGCGCCCGGCCGGTTCCAGGATCTTCGTGGGTGGGGCGGCGGGGACGGTGAGTCGTGCGGTTCGGCGCAGCCACAGCACGTCCCGGCCGAACGACCACACCAGCGAGCCCAGCGCCCCCAGCACCACCACGAAGTCGGCGGGGAGCGGCATCAGTTGCGAACCCGCCAGCAGCAGACAGACACCCTGCAACGCGGCGACCGTCTTACGGGCGATCGACGGCGGCAGCGGGGCGTTCAGCCACGGTGCGACGCGGGCCGCCGCGACGAACACGTAGCGCATACAGCCGATCAGCAGCACCCACGGGCCCAGCCGCGCCGACACGAACACGCTCAGCACCAGGATCAGGAAGGCGTCGACCTCCATGTCGAAGCGGGCGCCCAGCGCCGTCGACGTACCGGTGCGGCGGGCCACCTGGCCGTCGACGCCGTCCAGGAGCAGCGCGACCGCCGTCAGAGCGACCAGCAGGGTGAGCGGCGGCGCGCTGTCGAAGGAGTCCGCGACCAGCGCCGTCACCCCGCCGACCAGGGTGGCCCGGCCGAGGGTGACCCGGTTGGCCGGGCCGAAGGAACGCAGCCGGGAGCGGTGCAGCGCCCGGGAGAGCACCGCCCAGGTCGCGAACGCGAACGCCAGCCCCGTCAGCCAGCCCGCGGGCCCCATGCCGAACGCCGAACCCAGCAGGACCAGCAGCAGGATCTGCACGCCCGCACCCACGGCCGTCTCCTGCTGGACCAGCCTCGCGTCGTCAATGTTGTTCAGGGCCACGGCTCACCCTCCGGCCGAGTGACAGAGTCGATCAGTGCCGCGTACTGTGCGCGGCCTGTGCACATCTCGGTACGTGAACAACTTGCCGATCGTTCAGGAGGATGCCGATGAACCGGTTCGCGCGTGCGTTCTGGCTCAGCTCGCCGGGCCACGGCGAGTTGCGTGAGGTCACCGTCCCCGAACCCGCCGCGGGCGAGGTCCTGGTGCGCACGCTCTACTCCGGAGTCAGCCGCGGCACGGAGACGCTGGTCTTCCGCGGCGGCGTCCCGGAGAGCCAACGCGCCGTGATGCGGGCGCCGTTCCAGGACGGCGACTTCCCCGGCCCGGTCAAGTACGGCTACCTCAACGTCGGCGTCGTGGAACAGGGTCCTGACACCCTGACCGGACGCACCGTCTTCTGCCTGTATCCGCACCAGAGCCACTACGTCGTCCCGGTGGACGCCGTCGTCCCCGTGCCGGATCAGGTGCCCGCCGGGCGGGCCGTACTCGCCGGCACCGTGGAGACCGCCGTCAACGCCCTGTGGGACGCCGCGCCGCTCATCGGCGACCGGATCGCGGTGGTCGGCGGCGGCATGGTGGGCTGCTCGGTCGCCGCCCTGCTGGCCCGCTTCCCGGGCGTACGGCTCCAACTCGTCGACACCGACCCGGCGCGCGCCGCGACCGCCGAGGCCCTGGGCGTCGACTTCGCCGCACCCGAGGACGCCCTCGGCGACTGCGACCTGGTCGTCCACGCCAGCGCCGACGAGCGGGGCCTGACCCGTGCCCTCGGCCTGCTCGCCGCCGAGGGCACGGTCATCGAACTGAGCTGGTACGGCGACCGGCCGGTCACCCTGCCGCTCGGCGAGGCGTTCCACTCCCGGCGGCTCACCGTGCGCGCCAGCCAGGTCGGCACCCTCTCCCCGGCCCGCCGCGCGGGCCGCGGCCACGCCGACCGGCTGGCCCTCGCCCTCGACCTGCTCGCCGATCCGTCGCTGGACGCGCTCATCACCGGAGAAAGCGCGTTCGAGGAGCTGCCCGAGGTGATGCCGAGGCTCGCCACGGGGGAGATCCCGGCACTGTGCCACCGGGTCCGGTACGCCTGACCTGAGACGAAACGTGTCCGCACTGAACGCGGTCAAGCCATCAGCCGTACTACACGGCATCCCCCGGCCGCAGCCGGCCGGGGGAACCTGACGCGCCGCACCTGGAGGGTCGTCCGTTGTTCAGCATCACCGTCCGCGATCACATCATGATCGCCCACAGCTTCCGCGGCGAGGTGTTCGGGCCCGCGCAACGCCTGCACGGCGCCACGTTCCTCGTGGACGCGACGTTTAGCCGCGAGCAGCTGGACGACGACAACATCGTCGTCGACATCGGCCTGGCCACACAGGAACTCGGCGCGGTCGTCAGCGAGCTGAACTACAGAAACCTCGACAACGAGCCCGACTTCGCCGGCGTCAACACCTCGACGGAGTTCCTTGCCAAGGTGATCGCCGACCGGCTCGTCGAACGCATCCACAAGGGCGCGCTCGGCGAGGGCGCCAAGGGCCTCGCGGGCGTCACGGTCACCCTGCACGAGTCGCACGTCGCCTGGGCGAGTTACGAGCGTGGCCTGTGACCGACACGACCATCGGCCGGGCCCCGGCCCTGACCTACGTGCCCGCGCAGCGCGCGGCCCTGAAGAACGTCGGGATCATCCCCATGTCCCTGCGCACCCTGCACTTCGTCATGCCGGGCGGTGTCGACGACGCGACCGCGCCCAGCGGCGGCAACGCCTACGACCGGCGCCTGTGCCTGGACCTGCCCGGATTCGGCTGGCGGGTCACCCGGCACACCGTGGACGGCACCTGGCCGCGCCCCGGCGCCACCGGCCGCGACCGACTCGCCCGCACCCTGCGGGAGCTGCCGGACGGCTCCGTGGTGCTGCTCGACGGCATCGTCGCCTGCGGGGTCCCCGAGATCGTGGTCCCCGAGGCGGAGCGGCTGCGGCTCGCGGTCCTCGTCCATCTGCCGCTCGGCGACGAGACGGGCCTCGACGCGTCCGTGGCCGCGGACCTGGACGCCCGGGAACGCGCGGTGCTCCGGGCGGTACCCGCGGTGATCGCCACCAGCGACTGGGCGGTCCGCCGCCTCGTCGCCCACCACGGCCTCGCCCCGCAGCGGGTGCACGTCGCCGCGCCCGGCGCCGACATCGCGCCCCTCGCCGCCGGCACCGACGGCGTCTCGCATCTGCTGTGCGTGGCCGCGGTGACACCCCGCAAGGGGCAGCACCGGCTGGTGGAGGCGCTGGCCGCGGTACGGGACCTGCCGTGGAGCTGTGTGTGCGTCGGCGGCCTCGGCCACGATCCCGAATACGTCGCCGGACTGCGGTCCCTGATCGAGCGGCACGGACTGACCGGCCGGCTGCACCTGGCGGGCCCCCGGTCCGGCGCCGACCTCGACGCCAGCTACGCCGCCGCCGACCTGATGGTCCTCACCTCCTACGCCGAGACGTACGGGATGGCCGTGACCGAGGCGCTGGCCCGGGGCATCCCGGTCCTCGCGACGGACGTCGGCGGACTGCCCGAGGCACTGGGCCGCGCGCCGGACGGCGGGATGCCCGGCATCCTCGTGCCGCCGGAGGACCCCGCCGCGCTCGCCGCCGAACTGCGCGGCTGGTTCGGCGAGGCCGATGTGCGCCGGCGCCTCAAGGCCGCAGCGCGGGGCCGCCGGGCGGCGCTCGACGGCTGGGCGACCACCGCCCGCAGCCTGGCCGGGGTCCTGCAACGGCTCCCGGACGAACCGCGGAGGGCGGCATGAGCGGAACCACCCCACAGGCCGGGCGGACACCGCTGCGGCCCGGGACGCGGGCCGTAGCGGGTGCGGAAGCGACGAAGGGGGCAGCGACCATGACGGAACCCGGCGCACCGCGCCGCGTCGCGCACGAAGGGGCCGGGCCGGTCGTGGCCCCCGGTACCGTGCCGCGGCCGGGGGAGCGGCCCACCGTGCGGCTGCGCGAGTCCGGACCGCAGGAGCCGCCGCGCTACGCGCCTGAATGGCTCGAACTGCGCGAAGGGGCCGACGCCGCCGCCCGCGCGCTCGACCTGCTCGACCCGCTGCGGATCCGGCTCGCCAATCTGCCCGGCCGGGCCGACGGACTCGTGGTGCACGACCTGGGCTGCGGCACCGGCTCGATGGGCCGCTGGCTCGCGCCCCGCCTGGACGGCGCCCAGCACTGGATCCTGCACGACCGCGACCCCTACCTGCTGCACTTCGCCGCCGTGGGCTCCCCGCGCGCCGCCGCCGACGGCAGCCGGGTCACCGTGGAGACGCGGCGCGGCGACGTGGCCCGGCTGACCCCGGACGCCCTGAGCGGCGCCGCACTGGTGACGGCGTCCGCGCTGCTCGACGTCCTCACCCGCGAGGAGGTCGGCACGCTCGCCGCGGCCTGCGTCGGGGCCGGCAGCCCGGCGCTGCTGACCCTCTCGGTCGCCGGACGTGTCCGTCTCACCCCGGCCGACCCGCTGGACGCGGAGATCACCGAGGCGTTCAACGCGCACCAGCGGCGCGCGGGGCTGCTCGGTCCCGACGCCGTCACCGTGACCCATGAGGCGTTCGCCGAACGCGGGGCGACGGTGCGGCTGCATCCGAGCCCCTGGCGCCTGGGACCCGAGGACGCCGCGCTGACGGCCCAGTGGCTGCGCGGCTGGGTCGCCGCGGCGGTCGAGCAGCGCCCCGACCTGGCGCGGCGCGCCGAGCGCTATCTCCAGGACCGCCTGGCGGCCTGCGCGGCGGGCGAGTTGAGCGTCGTCGTCGACCACACCGACCTGCTCGCCCTGGTCCGCCCGACGGGACACACCTCATGACCCCGCGTCCGGCGGGCCCCACGACCAGTCCGCAGCCCCCGCCCACCCGCCCGGCCCAGCGGCACCACCCACACCCACAGCATCCGCACCCCACGGCCGCGCCCGGCACGCTGCCCGCGTCCGATGTCACACCGCCCCTCCCGGACCCGTCCGGCGCCGCGCGCACGCCCGGTGGTGGGCCCGTGTCCGATGGCGCACCTCCGTACGCCGGTCCGCCCGTGCAGCCCCGTCCGGGAGGCCGCGCCCGCGTTGCTGCCCGGGGTGGGCAGGGGTGGTTGCCGGTGGTGGGCCGGGCCGTGCGCGGGCGGCTGGGGGCCCTGGCCGGGGCCGGGATCCTCGGGGTGCTGCTGTGGCGGCTGGGCATCGGTGTGTTCCTGGACGGGCTGCGCCGCATCGACCTGGGGACGCTGCTGATCGCCGTGGGCATCGGCGTCGTCACCACCGTGTTCAGCGCCTGGCGTTGGCACCTGGTGGCCCGCGGCCTGCGGATCCGGCTGCCGCTTGGTTCCGCCGTCGCCGACTACTACCGGGCGCTGTTCCTGAACGCGGCCCTGCCCGGCGGCGTGCTCGGCGATGTGCACCGGGCCGTCCGGCACGGGCAGGAGGCCGGAGACGTCGGCCGCGGTGTCCGCTCCGTCGTGCTGGAGCGGGCCGCCGGACAGGTCGCGCTCGCCGTGGCCGGCGCCGCGCTGCTGCTCACGCTGCCGTCCCCGCTCCGCGACGAGGCCCGGGACTTCGCCCCGCTGGTCGCCCTCGGCGCGGCGGGCGCCTGCGCCGTCGTCCTCGCGGTCCGGATGAACCGTGCCCCCTCCCGCCGCCCCGGCACCCTGCGCACCGCACTCGCCGAGGCCCGCGAGGGGCTGCTCTCCCGGGCCAACTGGCCCGGCGTCGCCCTGTCCTCGGTGGTCGTACTGGCCGGACACCTCGCGATGTTCGTGGTGGCTGCCCGGGCCGCGGGCTCGACGGCGGCCGTCCCGGCCCTGCTGCCCCTCGCGGTCCTCGCCCTGGTCGCCATGGGCCTGCCGCTGAACATCGGCGGCTTCGGCCCCCGGGAGGGCGTCACCGCCTGGGCGTTCGGCGCCGCCGGCCTGGGCGCGGACAGCGGACTGGCCACGGCCGTCGTGTACGGGGTGCTCGGCTTCGCGGCCAGCCTGCCCGGCCTCGCCGTCCTGATCGCCCGCTGGTGCACGGCACTTCACCCGCGTACGGCCGAACCGCCCTCGCCCGGCGCCCCGTTCGCGGCTCCACCGGCCGCCTCCACCGCGGAGGTGAGCAGGGTGAAATATCCCGCGAAGGATTCGGCGAGGCTCGTCAGCAGCTTCCTCCCCTTCTCCGCCGACCCCAGGGAAGGACGCCCGATGACCCCCGATTCGGTATAGGCGGACATTCCCGCGGTGAGCAGATGACGACGGTCGTCCGCGATGAAATCGGCGGACTCGTAACCAGGGCGGACCACTTCGGGATAGGCGTGCAGCAGAATGGACGTCTCGATCTCCCCGGCATGCATGTCGGTCAGCAGCGAGGTGCGCACCCCGGCCCGCTCCCGGGCCGTCTCCCAGTCCTCGGCGGCCGGGAACAGCGCCATCCGCTCCCCACGCGCGGAGGACTCCTGAACCACGTTGCCCAGTACGTAGTTGCCGCCGTGGCCGTTGACCACGGCGAGCGCGCCGACGCCGGACCGGCGCAGCGACGCCGCGATGTCCCGCACCACCGCGTGCAGGGTCACGGCGGAGATGCTGACGGTTCCGGGCCAGGCCGCGTGCTCGTGCGAGCAGGACACCGTCAGCGGAGGAAGGAGGTGCACCGGGTACGCCGCGGCGATCTCCCGTGCGACGGCGCAGGCGATGAGCGTGTCGGTCGCCAGGGGAAGGAACGGACCGTGCTGCTCGAAGCTCCCCACGGGAAGGACGGCGACCTGTGACGACACGCCCGCCCCACGCGTCCGCACGTCCTCGGTGGTGTCCGCGGGCAGCACACCGTGTGCCGCCGCGGGCACGCCCGAACCACTCATCTCTCCATGGCCTTTCGTCTCCGTTGAGGAATCAGATCATGACAGAAAACATCGGCGTACTCGGCACGAAGTCCGCACGGCGTTCGGGCGTGGAACGCGTCGTGACCGCGCCCCTGCCCACCGTGTACGGCACCTTCCAGGCCATCGGCTATCTGGACCACGACGGCGGTGACGAGCAGGTCGCGCTCGTGCACGGCGACCTCGGCACCGAGAACGTGCTGACCCGGCTCCACTCGGAGTGCCTGACCGGTGACGCGTTCGGCTCCCAGCACTGCGAGTGCGGCGACCAACTCGCCTCCGCGCTGCGCGCGGTGGTCGCCGCGGGCAGCGGTGTCGTCGTCTATCTCCGCGGGCACGAGGGCCGCGGCATCGGGCTGCTCGCGAAGCTCCGCGCGATGGCCCTGCAGGCGGAGGGACTTGACACCGTCGAGGCGAACCTCGCCCAGGGACTGCCGGTCGACGCCCGCGACTACGGTGTGGCCGCCGCCATCCTGCGCGACCTGGGCGTCGCCTCGGTACGGCTGATGTCCAACAACCCGCGCAAACGCGAGTCGTTGCTGCAGCACGGAATCCAGGTCGCCGAGGAGGTACCGCTGTTGATACCGCCGTGCGAGAACAACATCACCTATCTGCGGACCAAACGGGAACGCCTCGACCACCACCTGCCCCATCTGGACGCGGTGGCGCACTGGTCCTGAGGCCCCGCGGTGGTCGCCCCGGCCCGGCTCAGTCCACCACCGCCTCGTGCACCAGCCGCTTCAGCTCCGGGAACACCTTCAGCGTCCTGGGCCGCACCTGGGTCATGAACTGCACGGTGAGATCACGGCCCGGGTCCACCCAGAAAGTGGTGGTCGCCACCCCGCTCCAGCCATAGGTGCCGGACCCGGCCGGGGCCGCCGTGCGGTCCGGGTCGATCACCACGGAGACGCCGAGGCCGAAGCCGACGCCGTCGTTGCCCGGCTCCCGGTGCGGGGGTGCGCCGAAGGAGCGCAGGTCGGCGCCGCCGGGCAGCTGGTTGCGGGTCATCAGGGCCACCGTCTCGGGCCGCAGCAGCCGTACGCCGTCCAGTTCGCCGCCCCGGCGCAGCATCTCCGCGAACCGGTGGTAGTCGTAGGCCGTGGCCACCATGCCGCCGCTGCCGGACAGGAACCGGGGACGGCCGCGCAGCGGCAGGCCCGGGATCGGCTCGATGCCGCCGCCCTCGGTCTCCCCGTACAACTCGGAGAGCCGGTCCGCCTGTTCGGGCACGATGTGGAAACCGGCGTCCGGCATACCCAGCGGACGGAAGATCCGTTTTGCGAAGAACACGTCGAGCGGCTGCCCGGTGACCACCTCGATCACCCGGCCCAGCACATTGGAGGCCACCGAGTAGTTCCACTGCGTGCCGGGCTCGAACTGCAGCGGCAGCCCGGCGTACACGTCGATCGTCTCGGCGAGGTTCGCGCCGGGCGGCACGGACGACTCAAGGCCGGCGGCCCGGTAGAGGGCGTCGACCGGGTGGGAGTGGTAGAAGGCGAAGGTCAGGCCCGCCGTGTGGGTGAGCAGATGCCGGATCAGAACCGGGCCGTCCGCGGGGCGGGTGGTGACCTCGCTGCCGGAGCCGGCCTCGTACACCCGCGGGTTGGCGAAGGCCGGCAGGTGCCGGTCGAGCGGGTCGTCCAGGGACAGCCGCCCCTCCTCCACCAGGAGCAGTACCGCGACCGCGGTGACCGGCTTGGTCATCGAGTAGATCCGCCACAGGGTGTCCGGCCGGACCGGCAGCCCGGCCGCCCGGTCACGGTGGCCGTGCGCGGTGAGGTGGGCGACGCGGCCGCCGCGGGCCAGCGAGATCAGGTAGCCGGGCAGTCGGCCCTCGTCCACGTAGTGGGCGAAGTGCTGGTCGAGGCGGTCCAGGGCCTTCGGGTCAAGTCCCGCCTCGTCCGGGGCGACTTGCTGTCGCAGCTGTGCCATCGCGCTCCTCCGCGTTGTGCCGTCCGGCGGTTGATCCTTGCATGACTCTGCCGTTGGGTGTGGGCGGGTTGCGCAGTTCCCCGCGCCCCTGTCGGGGGTGGTCTGTTGTTGGTTGGGTGCGGGTGGGTGGGGGCTTGGCGCGCCGTTCCCCGCGCCCCTGTGGGGGTGGTCTGTTGTTGGTTGGGTGCGGGTTTGTTGTGGTTTGTTGCGCAGTTCCCCGCGCCCCTGTCGGGGGTGGTCTGTTGTTGGTTGGGTGCGGGTGGGTGGGGGCTTGGCGCGCCGTTCCCCGCGCCCCTGTGGGGGTGGTCCGTTGTTGGTTGGGTGCGGGTTTGTTGTGGTTTGTTGCGCAGTTCCCCGCGCCCCTGTCGGGGGTGGTCTGTTGTTCGTCGAGTGCGGGTGGGTGGGGGCTTGGCGCGCCGTTCCCCGCGCCCCTGTCGGGGGCGTCCGTTGTGGGGTGGGTGCGGGTTTCCCGCGTTCCTGTCGGGGGGCGGGCGCGGTTTTCAGGGGGTTGGTTCGGTGCGGGATTCGATTGCTTGGAGTACTGCGATCATGTCCTCGTCGCCGTGGCCGGCGGAGACGGTTTCCTCGAACAGGGTGTGGCAGACGTCCAGGAGCGGTGAGGCGAGGCCCGCCGTGCGGGCCGCCGCAGCGATCAGCCGGTTGTTCTTCAGCACGTCGAGCGCCGCGGCCTGCACCGCGAAGTCCCGGTCGTGCAGCTTGGGCGCCTTCATCCGGGAGACCGCGCTGGCCATCGGGCCCGCGTCCAGCACGTCCAGGAACAGCCGCCGGTCCAGGCCCTGCCGCTCGGCGAAGTGGAACGCCTCGGTCAGCCCGGTCACCAGCGTGATCAGGAAGAGGTTCACCGAGAGCTTCATCAGCAGCGCGTGCGGCGCCGGACCGCACACGAACACCTCCCGGCACATCGGCGCCAGCAGCGGCCCGACCCGCGCCACCGCCTGCTCGTCCCCGGCCAGCATCGCCACCAGCTGCCCCTGCTCGGCGGGCACCCGGGAACCGGAGACCGGGGCCTCGGCATAACGGCCGCCCGCGGCGCGCACGTCGGCCTCCAAGGCGTGCGAGTACTCGGGCGAGGTCGTCCCCATGTGCACCACGACCCGTCCGGCGACCCGGGCCGCGAATCCGGGGCCGCCGCGGTCCAGCACGGCGTCGATCGCCGCGTCGTCGGCGAGCATCAGGATCACCACGTCCGCCCGCGCGAACACTCCGTCGGGGTCCGCGGCCACCTCCGCGCCGGCCGCGCGCAGCGGTTCGGCGCGCCCGGGGGTGCGGTTCCAGACCACGAGCGGGGTGCCCGCGGCCGCCAGGCGCAGCGCCATCGGCTGCCCCATCACTCCGAGACCGATGAATCCGACACGCACGTGGGGCCGCCCTCCGCACCCGACCGACTATGACAGCGGTCATAGTAGCGGGCGCTATGACGCCGGTCATAGGCTGGGCCGCACAGCGAGGCACGGCACACCGGGAGGGCGACGATGGCGGGGTCCCGGCGCGGACCGAGGGAGCGCATGGTCTTCAGCGCCGCCCAGCTGATCCGGCGCGACGGGGTCGCCGCGACGGGCATGCGCGAGGTGGCCGCCCATGCCGAGGCGCCGCGCGGATCGCTCCAGCACTACTTCCCGGGCGGCAAGGAACAGCTCGTCAACGAGGCCGTGGCCTGGGCCGGGCGGTACGCGGGCAACCGGATCGCACGTTTCCTCGCGGAGCAGGACCGGCCGACGCCGAGCGGCCTGTTCGCGGCGATGGTGCGGCAGTGGACCGACGAGTACGGCACGAGCGGCTTCGACCGCGGCTGCCCGGTCGCCGCGGCCACCGTGGACTGCGCCGCGGCGGGCACCTCCACCCGGGAGGCGGCGGCCGCCGCGTTCACGGCCTGGCGGACCCCGCTCGCCGCGGCCCTGACGGACCTGGGGGTGCCCGCCGAGCGGGCCGCCTCCCTGGCCACCGTGATGATCAGCGCCCTGGAGGGGGCGATCCTGCTGGCCCGCGCCGAGCGGGACGTGGCCCCCCTGAAGACCGTCACCCGAGAACTGGGCCCCCTCCTCGACGCGGCGGTCCTTCCCCCGGCCTGATCGAAGGGCCTGGCCGGTCCCGGTGACAGCCGCCGGCCGCCCGCGTTTCCGGCCGGGCCGCCGCCGTCCGCCCGCTCGCCCGGCAGATCCACCGGATACGGCGCCCGCCGGCCCGTGCACCAGGGGCGAGGCCCGCGTCCCCCGCCGACGCGGAACCGGCCGCGCGCCGCGACGGCACCTGGCCGGCCGTCATGGGCAACCCGGACATCCTCTGCGTCCGGGAGGCGGTCGGGCGGGTCGCCGGTTCGGTGTGGAGGGGGTGAGAGGGGGGTGAGATCTCCCTCTGTTTCCGGGTCCGTAGGGGTTCGGCGGTCGATACTCGCGAAAGTCCGGAATGCGTCCCGCGTGCCGGATCAGAGTCAACCCGGCTGCCCTGGAAGGCCGTTCATGCCGAGCACCGTCAGCGAACCGCGCACGGGGGTCCGCGCGGGCCCGCCACCGCCCCTGGCCCCGCCGCGCACCCGTGCCGACCGCTACGAGCGTCCGGCGCTCGTGTGCATCGCGGCACTCGCCGCCCTGCTCTTCTGCTGGGGCATCGACCACAGCGCCTACCACGCCTTCTACGCGAGCGCGGTGCGCAGCATGACCGACGGCCCGGTCGCCTTCCTGTACGGCTCCTTCGACCCCGCCGGTTCGATCACCCTCGACAAGCTGCCCGGCTTCCTGTGGCCCCAGGCCCTGTCGGCGCTGGTCTTCGGCTTCCACCCGTGGGCGCTGGTGCTTCCGCAGGCCGTCGAGGGCGTGGCCTGCGTCCTCCTGCTCCATCTGCTGGTGCGCCGCTGGGCCGGGGTGCCCGCCGGTCTCGCGGCGGCCGGTTTCCTCACGCTCACCCCGGTGACCGTGGGCGTGGGCCGGTCGGTGGTCGAGGACGCGCCGTTCGTGCTGCTGCTGCTCCTGGCCGCCGAGGCCACCCAGCGCGCCACCGAACGGGCCCGGCCGCGCACCCTGCTGCTCGCGGCCTTCTGGGTGGGCCTGGCGTTCCAGTGCAAGATGCTGGAGTCCTGGGCGGTACTGCCCGCGCTTGCCGTGACCTACCTGGTCGCCGCGCCCGCCCCGGCGCGCCGCCGCGCCGGTCATCTCGCGCTGGCCGGCGCGGTCGCGGCGGCGGTGTCGCTGTCGTGGATGCTGGTGGCCACCCTCACCCCGGCCGCCTCCCGCCCCTACCTCGACGGCACCACCGACAACTCGGCGTTCGGCATGGTCGTCGGCTACAACTTCCTGACCCGTTTCCACGCGGTCGGCATCGACGCGGCCGGCACCGGCAGCATCGTCACCGGCCGGCCCGCGCACCCGGGCGGCGCCCACGCGTCCGGCATGGGCGACAGCGTGTGGAAGATGTTCAGCCCCGGCATCGCCACCCAGACGGGGTGGCTGTATCCGCTCGCGGCCCTCGGGCTCGTCGGCGGTCTGGTGGCGCTGCGGCGGCGGCGCGTGCCGCGCACCGACCGTCTGCTCGCCGGGCATCTGCTGTGGGGGGTGTGGCTGGTCACCTTCTTCGTGGTGTTCAGCTTCGGCAGTGTGACCGGCCACACCTACTACATGGGTGTCGTCGCGGTGGCCCTGTCGGCGCTGGCCGGCGCCGGGGTGGTCCAGGGGTGGCGGGCGCTTCGGGTCGGTGGCCGTACGGCCTGGCTGCTGCCGGCGGTGCTCGCCGTCAACGTCGCCTGGTGTGCGGCCCTGACGCTGTGCTATCCGCGGTTCTTCGGCTGGGCGGCGCCCGCCGCCGGCGCCCTGTGTCTGGCCGGGCTCGCCCTGACCGGTGTGCGGCGCGGGCGTGCCGTCATGGCCGGGACGGCCGTCGCCGTCGCCGCGGTCCTGCTGGTCCCCGCCGTGTGGTCGGCCTCGGCGCTGTCCCCGCGCTACAACCAGCCCGGCGGCTTCGGCCGGGTCGGCCCGAACAGCATCCGCACCGGTAACGGTCTGTCGACCCTGACCCCCGCGAGGCACCGCCTGCTGGCCTACCTCACCGCGCACCGCGACGGCGCCCGCTATCTGGCGGCGGTGCCCAGCTGGACCTCCGCGGCGCCGTACGTGATCGCCGCCGACGCGCCCGTGCTGCCCGTCGGCGGGTTCACCGGACGCGTCCCGTTCCCCGGCCCGCGGCAACTGGGCCGGCTGGTCGACTCCGGCCGGCTGCGTTTCGTGCTGCTGCGCCCCTCCGATGTGGCGGCGCACCCCCGCGCCGGAGGGACCCCGGCCGGAGCGGTGGCCCGCTGGACCGTCGACCACTGCACCCGGGTGCCGCCGGCCGCGTACGGCGAGCACGGCCGCCGGCATCTGCTGTACCGCTGCGGCCCGGAGCACACCGGGTGATCCGGGCCGGGCGTCACACGGTCCTGTTCCACTCCGCGATCACGGGTCTTCCGTGTTCCGTGGACAGCCGGCTGACCGTGCCGGTCGCCAGCTGGAACAGGCGGCCCTCGGCGGGCGGCAGCCCCAGCCGGCGGGCGGTGAGCACCCGCAGGAAGTGGGCGTGGGCGACGAGCACCACGTCTCCGGAGTCCCGGGCGAAGGCGGCGTCGACCCGGGACAGCACCCGGTCGGCCCGCCGTCCCGCCTGCGCGGGTGACTCGCCGGGATGCCCCTCGGGGCCGGGCGGTACGCCGTCCGTCCACAGGTCCCAGTCGGGGCGGGTCAGGTGGATCTCGCGGGTGGTGATGCCCTCGTAGCCGCCGTAGTCCCACTCGTGCAGCTCGGGATCGATCACCGCCCCGCTCAGGCCCGCGAGTTCGGCGGTGCGGATCGCGCGGGTGAGCGGGCTGGTGAGCACGAGCGCGTAGGTCCGGCCCGACAGGAGCGGGGCGAGGGACTTGGCCTGTTCCTCGCCGTTGCGGGTCAGCGGCAGATCGGTCCAGCTGGTGTGCCGGCCCGTGACGCTCCACTCCGTCTCGCCGTGGCGCACCAGGATGAGGTCCCCCACGGCCGGTTACTCCTTCGCCGACTCGACGGCATGGCCGCCGAACTGGTTGCGCAGCGCCGCGATCATCTTCATCTGCGGGGAGTCGTCCTGGCGGGAGGCGAAGCGCGCGAACAGGGAGGCGGTGATCGCCGGCAGCGGCACCGCGTGGTCGATGGCGGCCTCGACGGTCCAGCGTCCCTCGCCGGAGTCCTGTGCGAAACCCTTCAGCTTCTCCAGGTGTTCGTCCTCGTCCAGGGCGTCGACCGCGAGGTCCAGCAGCCAGGAACGGATGACGGTGCCCTGCTGCCAGGAGCGGAACACCTCGCGTACGTTGTCCACCGAGTTGACCTTCTCCAGCAGTTCCCAGCCCTCGGCGTACGCCTGCATCATCGCGTACTCGATGCCGTTGTGGACCATCTTGGAGAAGTGCCCGGCGCCGACCCGGCCCGCGTGGACATAGCCGTACGGGCCCTCGGGTTTGAGCGCTTCGAAGATCGGCTGGAGCCGGTCGACGTGCTCCTTGTCGCCGCCGACCATCAGGGCATAGCCGTTCTCCAGGCCCCACACACCGCCGGAGACGCCGGCGTCGACGAAGCCGATGCCCTTGATGCCGAGTTCCGCGGCGTGCTTCTCGTCGTCGGTCCAGCGGGAGTTGCCGCCGTCGACGACGGTGTCGCCCGGCGACAGCAGGTCGCCGAGTTCGTCGATGACCGACTGGGTGGGGTGGCCGGCCGGGACCATGACCCACACCACGCGCGGTGCGTCGAGCCGTTCGACCAGGTCGGCGAGGCTCTTGGCGTCGGACAGGTCGGGGTTGCGGTCGTAGCCGATGACGGTGTGGCCCGCGCGGCGGATCCGCTCGCGCATGTTGCCGCCCATCTTGCCGAGGCCGATGAGTCCGAGCTGCATGTCAGTTCACTCTTTCCTGTTACGCGTTCTTGAGCGTGCGGTAGGC